>DASXPZ010000234.1:0-3868 GCA_036493275.1 Pirellulales bacterium | reverse complement strand
TTCTCCTCACCAACATATGGCAAATTCTTGAGTCACGCGATGTATCGCGGCTTTTGCATGCGATCCGCGACAGCAGTTGGCGCGATGCACCACAGGCATTTGGCGAACTCCTTTGCATTCGCGCGCTTTGGTTTGTCTACCAGTTGAGCCACCAGTTGGTGAAGATGCGCGGCGAGGAGCTCCAATCGCTGCGAACCGCGTTTGTCGCGAATGCGCCGCACTTGGTCAACATCGCCCTCACAGTTCAGAGGATGGGCGGCGAGTACCGGAGCAAAGGACTGGATCTCTTCGAAGACCTATTGGTTCTTGGGGTGCAAGACGCGCAAGCGGCCATCAACGAGCTTGACTTGCGACCGGTTAATATCTACAGGCAGCCGGTTTTTCGCCGGCCGAGGCGGCGGCACGCGAAATAGCGCGCATCATTCGGCTGGTCGCATGCCTAGAACGGCGCGGCGATCTCGTACTTGACCGTCGTTTGCCCAGGCTCGACGCCCTCGGGCAGCACGACTCGCTGCGAATGGGCGTTGCCGTCGATAAGGATGTGTCCTTTCGGCAAGCCTGAATGACCTGTTTGAGCGGGCGTGCTAGCGTGGCATCCTGGGGGCGAGTCTCCGGGAGGTCAGGTAATGGCGACACGCGGCATGCAGAAGCTTCCAGCGGAATTGGGGCGAGCGGCGGCGAGATGGGCGAAGTGGCGACGGACGCGAGAACCGGGAACTCGAATTCCGGATTCGCTCTGGCAATTGGCGGTTGAGTCGGCGGCCCAGGATGGGGTGAGCAAGACGGCGACGACGCTGGGGGTCGACTACTACGCGTTGAAGAAGCGGCTCGATGCGCAGACGCCGCCTCGCCGAGTCGGCCCGTCTTCGGCTCCGGCATTCGTCGAGTTGGCGCACTCGTCGCGGGCGGCCGCCAGGGGATGCGTGATCGAGTTCGAGAAGGCTTCGGGGGCGAAGATGCGGATCGAACTCCCAGGAGACCAAGTCCCAGCCCTGGTCGCCTTGAGCCAAAGCTTCTGGGAGGCGCGGTAGTGCTGCAGATCACGCCCCAGATGCGGATTCTCGTGTGCTTGGAGCCGGTCGATTTTCGCAAGGGCATCGACGGGCTGGTGCAGCTCTGCAAAGCCGCGCTGGGGGAAGATCCCTTCCGCGGAACGGTGTTCGCTTTTCGCAATCGGCGAGCCACCGCCGTGAAAGTGCTTGCCTACGATGGTCAAGGCTTCTGGCTTTGCCATAAGCGGCTCTCCGAATCGAAGTTTCGCTGGTGGCCTTCGGGGAGCAACGAAAGGGCGAAGACGTTGGCCGCGCACGAACTGCACGTCCTGCTCTCGGCCGGCGATCCGAACGGGACGAAGGCGGCGCCGGTCTGGCGCCCGGTGATTCCTGCTTAGGCCGCCGCACGCCGGCGCTGCTTCGTTTTGTGGCCGGATTCGTCTTGCCTGTTTCGGCCCTTTCGTGTTATTCCCTGGCCATTGCGGTTCGGCGAGCTCTTCTTGCCCGTTGCCAAAGGCGGGGCGTATGATCACGCGCAAGCCAGAGGACATCATCGAAATGGACGTCGCCCAGTTGGAGTCGCTGCTTGCGCGCATCGAGCAGGGAACGCTGGAGCGAGACGACCTGCAGACCCTGCGCGCGGTCCTCGAATCGTACTTCTACGTCACGCAACTGCTGGACAAGAAGAGCACGACGATCACTCGGTTGCGGCAACTCGTGTTCGGCGCGACGACGGAAAGGACCGCCGACGTGACCGGCCGCGATGCACAAGATTCTGCGGCGGACGGCCCATCCGCCGCCGATCGTCCGACGGAAGATTCGCCGGAACGACCCTCGGGCGACGAACAGCCCGCTACGTCGAAGAAAGGTCATGGGCGGAACGGGGCCGACGACTACCCCGGCGCTCGGCGCGTGAAAGTGCGGCACGAATCGCTCCAGCCTGGCGCGACGTGTCCCGAATGCGGCCGAGGAACGGCCTACGAACTGACTCGCCCGGGAGTGCTGATCCGGTTCGTCGGCCAGCCGCCCGTGCAAGCCACGATCTACGAATTGCAAAAACTGCGTTGCCATCTGTGCGGCAAGATCTTCACGGCGCAGGCGCCGGACGAAGCGGGGCGGCGAAAGTACGACGCGACGGCCGCCAGCATGATCGGACTGCTCAAATACGGGAGCGGCGTTCCCTTCAATCGTCTGCAAGGGCTGCAGGGGAGCCTGGGCGTTCCGCTGCCAGCCTCGACGCAATGGGACATCGTCAGCGCCGTGGTCCCCGACTTCCAGCCGGTTCACGAAGTATTGATCCGTCAGGCCGCCGACGGCGACGTGGTGCACAACGACGACACGAGCGTGAAGATCCTGGAGCGGATGGGCGCGCGGGCCAAGCGACAAGCGTTGGACGCTTCGCTGGATGAGGGTGCGAAAAAGAACGCGGCGGAACGCACGGGCTTGTTCACGACAGGCGTTGTCGCCGATTGCGCCGGGCGCCGGATCGCGTTGTTTTTCAGCGGCTCGAAGCACGCGGGCGAAAACCTTGGCGACGTGCTCAAGCAACGCGCGGCGGAGCTGCCGCCGCCAATCCAAATGTGCGACGCGCTTTCGCGCAATCGCCCGGGAGAACTGCAGACCATTCTGGCCAACTGCCTGGCCCATGCGCGGCGCCAATTCGTCGACGTGCATGACCGCTTCCCCGAGGAGTGCCGCTACGTGCTGGAAGCGATTGAAGTCATCTACCGCAACGACGCGACGACGCGCAAAGAAGGCATGACCGCGGAAGAGCGACTGCAGTTTCATCAGGCCGAAAGCGGTCCGACGATGGATCGGCTGCGGGAATGGCTGAAACGTCAGATCGATGAAAAGCTCGTCGAGCCGCACTCCGGGCTGGGAGCGGCGATCCAGTATTTACGCAAGCACTGGGAGAAGCTGACTCTGTTTCTCCGCAAGGCCGGCGCCCCGCTCGACAATAACTTGGTGGAACGCGCGCTAAAAAAGGCAATCCTTCACCGTAAAAATGCCCTCTTTTACAAAACGCAGAATGGCGCGTCGGTGGGCGATCTCTACATGAGCTTAATCCATACGTGCGAACTTAACGGCGCCAATCCGTTCGAGTACCTCACCGCCCTTCAGCAACACGCCGACCAAGTCGCCGCGGCGCCCGACCGCTGGCTTCCCTGGAACTACAGCGGCGCCCTCTCCGCGGGCTGAGTCCCCGGCCCGTCGCGGAATATCCAAGCCCCCCGCCCGTCGTCGAGCCGCCCAAAATGGAATTGCAGGCGTGCCGAAAGGACACACTACGTCGAGCAACCGCACCCGGCGGTCTCAGCGCGCGAGGGGGGAGTGCTTGCGGAGGGCGTTGGGTTGTCGGCGGTGCAGTGGACGGGTTAAGTGGACCCCAATCTCCCACGCGGCTGGCAGCTTCTCATCCGTTCATTGGCACGCACCTGAACACAAATCGGTATCCTGGGCAACCGAAAGATCCCCCCGAATTTCTCCACAGGGAGCATGAAGTATTGCCGGCATGAGGTGCCGGTTGGCCGAAACTCCGGTCAACGACTCAGCCCTGATCGACAATGATTTCGTCCCATTTGGTAAAGCACCTGGCCGAAGGCCCACCGCCCCTGTCGGGTGCCACTGCCACGGGTGCGGCAAGCCTTGCTCGCTACGCTCGCCCGTTCCCGGTTCCATTCGACGCCATGCCCTTTCTTCCCTATGTCTTCTGCGATGGCCGGCCGTCTTCGCGGGTGGCGGGCCGTTCTACCGGAATTCCGAGTGCGTTCAGCTTCGTCCTGAGGGTGGCGCGGGTGATTCCCAGCACCCTTGCCGCTTGGGACAAGTTACCTCCCGTGTGGCGTAGCACCTCGCCGAGCAGGTGCTTGTCGGTC
>DASXPZ010000233.1:0-7614 GCA_036493275.1 Pirellulales bacterium | reverse complement strand
CGTCAGGTTCTGGGCGACGTCGCCCGTTTGCCGCGCCAGGCCAAAGTCCGCAACCTTCACTTCGCCGGTGCGGGCGAGCATGATGTTCTCGGGCTTGATGTCTCGGTGGACGATGCCGCGTTCGGCCGCCTTTTGCAGCGCGGCGCTAACTTGCCGCATGATGGTCACCGCCGACGTCAACTGGGCCGGCCCGTTGCGAGACAGCCATTCCCGCAGGTTCTGCCCCTGCACATATTCTTGCGCAATGTAATGGGCGCCGTCGGCGCAGCCCACACTGTAGATCTGCACGATGTTGGCGTGGACCAGGCTGGCGGCGGCCTGGGCCTCGTTATGAAATCGCTTGACGTAGCTACTGTCTTTGGCCAGCTCAGCCTTAAGAACCTTCACCGCTACGCTGCGACGAAGGGAGTGCTGATTGGCCAGATAAACTTCGGCCATGGCGCCGCGGGCGAGCCGACGGATCAGACTATAGTCGTCGAGTTGCCGCCCCGATAAATCGGCGTCGGTGGCGCTTTCTCGCAGTTTCGATGAGGCGTCGGTCATCTATGAAGTATACCGCTGCGCTTTGGGCAATATTTGGCCTTGCGCGGTGGACCCAAGCTGGCGTGAATGCCCCTTGCGCAGGCCAAGCGCGCGCCTCAATGGCTGCACGCCTGTTCATCCAAGTATGTGCGTCTCGGGCCAAAATGACAATAACGGAGCCGATGTCTTCCAGATTGCGGACTTCTCAGCCCAAAACATCGGTCGCTAGCGCGACGCTTCACGCCACGTCGTCGCTTTTTACGTCTTTGATCGCTTTCAGAAAATCGTCCATCGACGCGCAGCGCTTCGAGATGACTGGCTCGACGCAGTGCATGATCGCCTGAGCAAGTTGCGGGTTGATCTTCGGACGGTAGCGGCGGATGTCGGCCGGAGGAGCAACGCCGTGCGACATGGCGGCCAGGCCGTCGCCAGTTCCTTTTTCCCACGGCAGGTTGAACGTAAACAGCTCGTAGGCGCTCGCGCCAAAGGCAAAAACGTCCAGCCGCTGATCGGTCGGTTGCCGCCGCACTAACTCCGGCGCCATGTAATTAGGAGTGCCGGTGCGGTTGCCCGGTTGCATGAACGGCGCGGTCGCCGGCACCGTCAGCCCGAAGTCGATCAGCTTGACCAGCTCGCCGTCGGGTGTGGCCATGAAATTCCTAGGGCAGACGTCGCGATGGATATAGCCTGCCTGGTGGACGGCCCGCAATCCTTCGGCCGCCTGGCGAATCATCTTCACTCGGCGACCTTCGAGCAGCGGACTCTGGCCGATCACCAACGAGTTGAGCGCCGGTCCTTCGATGAACTCCATCACGACGAAGTGCTCGCCCTGCGTGGTCGTTCCGTAGGTGAGCAACTGCACGACGTTCGGATGCGAGATACTCTTGACGATCTCCCCTTCGCTCGGCTTCTTCAACCCTTTGAATCGAGACTCGAAGGCGATGGTCTTGGCCGGGTCCAGGATTTTCAGGCCGACGATCTTGCCCGACTCTCGATCGCGGGCCATGTAGAACTTGGACATGGTTCCCGAGATCGCTTCGCGCAAAAACTCGTAGCGGCTGCGGACGTCGACCTTCCCGCCCGCCAGCGCCGCTTTCAAGCTATCCAGCAAACCCATCTCGCGCCTCGCCTGCTCGTGCGGTGTCTCTGCTCCATCGGCGCGTGAGACGTGAATAGCGCCCCCGCGCCCAGATTAGAGTTCATCATGAACGCTCAGGGCGTTTGCGTCCACCAGTTTGCGTTGAGACGGACCGATCGGGCCATTGGCTGCTCAGCGCTCAATGAGCCGGCCGCCGTCGAGTTCGAACCGCCGCTGGCAGCGGGCCGCTAGTTCCTGACTGTGCGTGACCACGATCAGCATCGTCCCCTCCTCGGCCTGGAGACTCAGCAGCAAATCCCCCATGGCCGCCGCGGTCGTGCGATCGAGATTGCCCGTCGGTTCGTCCGCCAGAACGAGCGTGGGCTGCAATAAGAGGGCCCGCGCCAGTGCGACTCGCTGACGTTCTCCTCCCGAGATTTCGGCGGGACGATGCTCCAACCGCGCAGCCAATCCCACGCGCGAAAGAAGCTCCTTGGCGCGGGCTACGAGCTGAGAGTTGACGCCGCCGGAAGCCAGCGCCGGCATCAAGGCGTTTTCGAGCACCGTGCATTGCGGCAACAGGTAGTGATCTTGAAAGACAAATCCGATCCGTGCGTTGCGGAAGCGCGCCAGGCTTGGCTCGTCGAGATCGAATGGGTCCTGGCCATCGAGCGTGACGGAGCCGGTCGTCGGCCGGTCGAGCGTGCCGACGATGTAGAGGAGCGTGCTCTTGCCCGATCCGCTGGGGCCAACGATTGCCACATTCTGTCCCAAGTTTAACTCGAGCGAACAGCCGCTCAGCACGGTCAGCGGCTCGGCGCGTGTGGCGAACGAACGGGTAATGTCTCGGACGATGAGCTCAGACATCTCGCGTCTTCAGTTGTGTCGCTGGGGGCGTTTGGGGCTATCGCGGCCTTCGAGCAGCGCGACGATCCAATCGGGAATTGGGATCGAACGAGGGGGCGCCTTGCCGTCCAGCCGGCAGCAGACCGTGGTGAGCCGCCCATCGGCGACCGGTCGATCAGCGTGCGTAAACCGAAAGCCGTACGTTACGCTCTTCTCGCCGCGGCGAATGACTTCGATGGCAATGTCCAAAATATCCTCGAAGCGGACGGCGCCTTGAAAATCGCAGCTCACGGCGACGCGCGGCCAACTGATGGCGCCTTCGTCGTCGCGCTCGAAGACGCTCATGCCCAGGTGGCGAAGAAACTCATGCTCGACCTGCTCCATGTAATTGAAGAAGGCCGAAAAATGCATGATGCCAGCGGCGTCGGTGTCGCGAAACTCGACGCGCCGCTGGGCATGATAAACGATCGGCCTCGGTCCGGCGGCTTTGGACGCTTTGGCGCCCTTGGCCGGTTTTTCGGGCTTGGCGCCGCGGGCTGTTTTTTTCGCGGCGATTTTCGTCGTGCGTTTGGCTGGCTTCGTCACTTAGGCTTCGCCTGTGTTTGCGGGAGGAATGCGTTGGATGCGAAGTCGTCGCTAGACGGCCGCGGCCGGTGTTCGACATTCTCCACCAACCAGCCGGCGATACAAGGCGAGGGTCCGACGGGCCATCACCTCGTCGGTGTAGCGATCCACGATCGCCTGGCGTCCGCGCCGGCCCATTTCGTCCGACGCGGGCAGATCGAGGATCAATTCTCGTAGCGCCGCGGCGATCGCCTGCGGGTTTTCCGGCGTATGGAGCACGCCGCCGCCGGTGTCGGCCACCAGTTCCGGAAACGTGCCATGTTCTGGCAGCACGACTGGAGTGGCGTTGGCCCAGGCCTCAAGGATCGAGAGTCCTTTGCTTTCGCGGTAGACCGTCGGAACGCTCATCACGTCGAGCGATTGCAGAAAGGCGATCTTGCCGGGCCGATCGAGCTCGCCCAGGTACTCGAAGCGCTGCTCCAGTCCCGCCGCGCGCAGCTTCGACTGCGCTCGTTCGAGATACGGCCGGTCCGATTTGCCCAGATAGCCGGCTGCGCGCAGCGTCATCGGCGGCAGCGATTTGTCCTGGGCCAACAGCGCAAACGCGTCGACCAGATGATGCAGCCCTTTGTCGTGACAGATCCGCGCCATATAGCCGATCACGATTCCTCGCCGATCGGCGGGGCGCTGCTTCTCGGCGTGCCCCGCCAGCTTCAATCCGTGTGGAATGACCTCGACGCGCTCCGGGTCAATGCCCATGTAGTCTGCCATATGCCGGGCGTAATAAGAATTGAGCGCCACGTAGGCGGTCACGTCGTCGGCGCGCTCGCGGAGAATCTGTTGGGCCTGCTCGCGATAGGGCGACAGGAGCTTGTCGAGAAAAACGTCTTCGCCACTTAGCGTGCAGACAATCGGCACATTGAGCGCCCGGCGAATTTCACGGGCCATGCCGATCAGCATGGCGTTTGAGAGGTGTATGACGTCCGGCCGAATCTCGGTCGCCAGCCAGTGAACCATTTTGGCGACTTCTTTACGCTGATTCCCTTCTTCGCCGCGCAGCATCGAGACCGTGATGTCTCCCAATTCGCTGGCCTCGGTGCTCATGCCGCGCGAAGCGAGCCAGTCGATCAGGCCCGGCCGATCCAGCAGCCAGTCGAAGAACCAGGGGGTACGGCGAAAGAAGGCCAGCTTCTGCTGCAAGTAGACGTTGATGCCGCCGAACATTACCCGTCGCTCGCTGACGTCTTCTTCGTCAGTGCGAATCGGGGTGTAGGTGGGTACGAGCAGGATGTCCTCGCCCATTTTGCCGAGCGCGGCGGCGAGGGTGTTGTCGTGCAGGCAACTGCCGCAGAACATCCCTCCCGCCCCGGCCGCAAGATAGACGATTCGCATGCTCCGCTCGCGACATTGCCCGGCGAAACGATTCGCCGCTTTTATTCACCCGGTGGGCGTGACGATTTCCAACAGCTCGATGCCCGGCTCGCCGTTGCACTCGATCAGCGCCGTGCGGCCGTAGACGATCTCGCCCGGTTGCAGATCGAACAACTCGGCCAACTCCGGTCCGGCTGTCACTCGCCAGAGCGAGGCCAGGCGGACGCGACGCAAGACGTTATTCTGGATTAGCACTCGTCCCAGCGGAGTGTCCTCGGCCTCGATCTGCCCCCGCACAGTTGGCGACAAGAGATCGAAGCAGACCCGCATGATGCCATATTGTACGACACGCCCGTCGGTCTGGCGCGAGAGCAATATCTTACGGGCGTAGTGCCGCCCGGTCACCAGCCGATCGAGGACTTGCACGTCGACCGGGCTGCCGTGGAAGCGTTCGACCGTGACGGTCATATGGGCGTCGTGCGCCAACAGCGTGGCGGCGTCGGCGGGCATCTCGGCGGCTGCCACCCGCTCGAAATTCCCCAATTTTTCAGCAACGGGATAAAACAACCGCACCAACGTCCCCAAATCGGGCGTGGAGGGATGCCGCGATGGCGTTTCAAGCACGGGGGAGACTCCGGGCAGGAACTCAGGGCAGGGTCAAGGTCCGGGTGGGGCGCGCGAGGCGGTTGGGGCGCACCGATCATTATACCAGATCCGAACAGGGGGTAGCTGCCGGATGGCAGGCTAACGGAAGTGAAACAGAACCGATCTGTTGCGATGGCCGGAATCGACCTCTTCTGCGGATGCGTGACATCCCCTGAAGCTTGCGGCGGCGTGCGAGGAACATGAATCAGCGGAAGCCGCGGGCAAGACATTTCAACCTCAGCACAGTTGCCAAAACCGGTTGGCCGGTCAAAATGTTCCCCATGTCCAAGCGCAAACAGAGACCAAAACAGACGCCATCCCCCACCAGTGGTGAGTCGCAATCGGTCGAAATGTTGACCGTCGGATGGATGCTCTCATTGATCACAGGCTTGTTGTGCGAAATCGGCTTCGTCCTGGCTCGGGCGTATGTATTGTTCGTCGATCCGACGGCAGGCCGGATGGAAGTTCTGGCCAGCATGCTGCTGTTTGCCGCCGCTGTGTTGGGATTGTTTTCGCTGGCCCTCTGCGCGGTGGTGGTCAAGCTGCGGAAAGCCCCGCCGCCACGCGGAATCGTCGTCTTTGGAATCGTGATCGGCGCGGCTCCACTAGCCGCCTTATTGATCGGGAGCTTGCGACAGGTTTAGTCGAATGAGATAGACTCTTGTAGACGCCGCAGGCGCTCTCCCGCTCGATCACGTTTTTTCTCCTGCCATACCAATCGGCTCGCGATGACTGCTGATTACTCTCGCCACGAGCATCATGAGTTTCTCGAAGCGACTGAGTTGGCAATGGCCGACGTCAGTCTGCAAGGCGCCCTGTCGAACTTATGGACCACGCTCGGGCAGCGCAACAAAGTGGCGTTTGCCATCATGCCTGAGTCGGGCTTGCTTCGCGAGAAAGCCCGCGCGATCAAGGACGCGGCGCTCGCGGATCTTGATACCCACATCAAAACGCTCGAAGCGAGCGTGAAGAGCCGCGGCGGGCAGGTCCACTTTGCCGAAGATGGCGCCGACGCCTGCCAGATCATCGCCGGCATTCTGCAGCAGGCCGACGCCCACCGTGTGGTAAAAAGCAAGTCGATGACCACCGAGGAGATCCACCTCAATCCGGCGCTCGAGGCCGAGGGGTTTGAAGTCTTTGAGACCGATTTCGGCGAGTACATCATCCAGGTCGCCGGGCAGCGTCCTTCGCACCTCGTCGCCCCGGCCATGCATCTGCGTGTGGGAGACGTCGCCAAGATTCTCAGTCCCGAGGCGGGCGAAACGTTGCCGGACGACGGTCCGATTCTGGCGGACTTTGCCCGCCGCCGGTTGCGCAACGCATTCGCCACGGCCGACGCCGGGATCACGGGCGCCAACTTCGCCATCGCCGAGACGGGAACGATTGTGCTTGTAGAGAACGAAGGGAATATCCGACTTTCGACGGCGCTGCCGCGCATTCACATCGCGATCGTGGGCATCGAAAAAGTAATTCCCAAGCTGGCCGACTTGCCAGTCTTTTTGAAGGTGCTGGCTCGCGCGGCGACCGGACAGAAAATCTCTGTCTACACGTCGCTGATCACCGGCGCCCGCGGGCCGGGCGAGCTCGACGGGCCGGAAGAGTTCCACCTGGTGCTGCTCGATAACGGCCGTTCGCGCATTTTGGGCAGTCCGCTGCGCGAGAGTTTGTTCTGCATCCGCTGCGGCGCCTGCTTGAACGCCTGCCCGATCTATCGGAACGTGGGAGGGCACGCCTACGGCGGAGTCTACGCCGGCCCCATCGGCGCCGTGATCACTCCGCTCTACGACGGATTGGCTGCCAATCGACACTTGCCGCACGCATCGAGCCTCTGCGGCGCCTGCCAGGCCGCTTGCCCGGTGAAGATCGCCATTCCCGAAATGCTGATCCAACTCCGCGAGCAATTGCATCACGAGCCGGGCGAGCTCGGACGGATGGAATCGCTGGCCTACCGGGTTTGGGCTCGCTCGATGCGCAGTCCTCGCGCTTATCGACTGGCCACGTGGCTCGCCACGCGCACGGCGGGGCGAATCTGGCCAAAACGATGGATCGCGCGCCTCCCCGGCGGATTGCGCGGTTGGACGAACACGCGCGATTTTCCGGCGCCGGCTCGCGAACGATTTCGCGACTGGTGGCAGAACGAAGGAAAGGATGGCGGCGTATGAACCGCGAACGATTCCTCGAGCGCGTTCGCGAAGCGACAATCGCCGGCCGGGCGCATCGCGTCCACATCGACCCGACGTTGCCGGCGCGCGTGGGCTATATCGGCGGCGGCGACGACTTGGCGCTCAGTCTGGCCGCGGAGATCAACGCCGTCGGCGGTTCGGCGGTGGTTGTAGACGATCTCAAGGCGGCCCGCGAAGCCTTTTTGGAACTCCTCGATCTCTACGAACCGCGTAGCGCGCTCTGCTGGCGACATCCGCTGCTCGACCGATTGGAGCTCGACTCGCTGTTGGACAAGCGCGGCGTAGCACAACTCGACCATGAGTCGTTGGCCTGCCTCCCTGAGGAAGCCCAGCGCGAGAAGATGATCGCGGCCGATATCGGCGTCACCAGCGTTAGTTACGCCGTGGCCGAGACCGGATCGCTGG
>DASXPZ010000232.1:0-5621 GCA_036493275.1 Pirellulales bacterium | reverse complement strand
ATCGCCGGGAATAATCGCCGGGCCGCTGTCGCCCCCCTTGGTCCATCCGGCCCGCGTGTCGAGATACAGACCGCCGCGAACCTTTTCCGATTGGCTCGAATGGCATTTGTCGCAACGCGCCGCCAGCAACGGGCGGACCTCCTTCTCGAAATACTCGACTTGTTTTGGATCGAGAGCCGGAGCTTCGGCGTCGGGTTTGGCCTCAGACGATTCGACGGCCACTTTGGCCTGGGCTGCCGGCGATGGCAGAGCCTCGTCCGCCCAACACGCGGCTGGCGACACGACGTATAGTCCCCATCCGATCAGTAGCACGATTCGCAGCATGCAAAAGGTCCATCCGTCGCGGTGGGAAGGGCGTGGAATCAATCGGCGGGAAGGTGAGGCCGTGGCGAAGGCAGAACCCCTCTATCTTCGGCTCTCACCGATTTGCCGTCAACGATCGAATGGGCCGCGAATGGCGGCTAAAAGGTCCGAGACCAGGCTCATCAGCCCGGTTACAGTGGGGACTCGCCTTCAAGGAGCTCGCGGACTGTGCCTGCGATCGCTTGTGGGGTTGAATTTTATCCAAACAGGGCATCGATCGGGGCTCCGCCGTCGACTATGGCCGTCGGCCGTCCCTGGGGGTCGCTGACGCGCATCTCGGGATCGATTCCCAGAGCCTGATAAATCGTCTTGGCAAGATCTTCCGGGCTCGTGGGATTCTGCGCCGGCTGCGCCGCGTCCTTGTCGGATCGGCCGTAAAGGGCGCCGCCGCGAATTCCTCCGCCAGCCAATAGCGCCGGGAACAGCGTGCACCAGTGATCGCGCCCCCATTTGTCGTTGGCCTTTGGCGTGCGTCCCATTTCGCCGACCGCCACGACAAGCGTTTCGTCGAGCAGGCCGCGCTCCGAAAGGTCTTCCAGAAGAGAGCTGAGGCCCGCGTCGAGCGACGGCAACAGATGCTTCTGCACGTCGTCGCTGTGCTGGTGCGAATCCCAGCCGTAGCCGTCGGGAGCATCCCAGCCGATCGTGACAAACCGGGCGCCCGACTCGACCAGCCGCCGGGCCAGCAGCGCCGACTGGCCGAACAGATGCCGCCCATAGCGATCTCGCACGGCGGCCGGCTCTTGTCGAATATCGAGCGCGTTGCGCGTCTTTTCGGACATCACCAGCGAGAGGGCGCGCTGCTGAAATCGATCGTAAGGCGTGGTGAACGCGTCGCGATCCAAGCTGCGGCGCATGTCGTCGAACTGTTCGAGCAGCGAGCGGCGTCGATTCAAGCGATCGAGAGACAGGCTCTGATCGGCCGCCAGTCCGCGGATGCGGAAATCGAGCTCTTCGTCCGCGCACGATCGATAATAGGGATTGTCCTTGTCGTCTTTCTTGCGGATATCGGTGGCCAGCGCGTCATAACCTCGGCCGAGCCAGCCGGCGTACTGACCCGGCCGATCGAGCTTGGTGCTGTAGGTCTGGATGTGCCCCAGCGGCGTGGGGAGGTAAACGTAGCTGGGGATGTCCCGCTGCTCGCCGCCAGGGGCGCGTTGATCGACATACTCGACGATCGACCCGATCGCCGGCCAGTCTTTCTCGGTCGCGTTGAAACCGCTGCCGATCGGGATATGCCAGGGATGGCCGGTCTGAATGTAATGCCCGGCCGTGCTGTGATCGTTGTACTTGTGCGTCATCGAACGAATGATGGCGAACTTATCGGAGAGCGTGGCGAGTCGCGGCAAGTGCTCGCAGATCCGCAGTTCCGGCGTGCGGCTGCCGATGGGCTGAAATGGCCCCCGGATCTTGCTGGGGGCGGCCGGCTTCATGTCGAATGTCTCTAGCTGACTCGGCCCGCCGTAAAGCAATACAAAGATCACGCTCTTGGCATTGGCCGCGCGGGGGGCCTGTGCCTCTTCGGCGGCCCAGACGCGGTTCATCCGTAAACCGAACAGCCCCGCGCCGCTGATCTTCAGCAGGTTCCGCCGCGACACGCCGGAGCACGTCCTCTGGATTCCGCCAAGCAGATTAAGCATTTGGGTCTTTCCCCCGGACCGGCGATACCCTGCGCGATTTGATCCGAATTCGATCAGACCGAACCCCCGAACAACGGATCAACGCCCGTGGATGATAGCAAATCGGGGCGAAAGTCGCACAAGAAATCCCGGCCTAGCGTCTGGAACAGGCCGCTGAAAAGAGCGGCTTTTTGGTGAGCCCTGAGAGAAATGGGTGGTCTCACCGCGACCACTGAGAAGGTCGCCAGAAAAGAGGATGCCGAACTTTGCCCGGTTCGCCTTGTCCAGTTCGTGGCATCTCTTCAAGCAATCCCAAAGCGGCGCTGAAAACGGGTCGCTCGGTGTAGGGCGTACCAGGCTCGGCGGGCCGCGTTGAGGCTGAATCGGCGGTGGCGTGTTCCGTCTGGCATGGCTCGGCCCTTTCAAAAAGCTTGGCGGGTGACGGGCGTCGGTAGGCAGTATCCAGAGAGAAAACGTTTTGCTCTCTCTATCCTACGTAAGCGGTTGCGCTTCCGTTTTGTTACATTCTTGTGCCCGAGCACTCTGAGGAACAAAAAGCAATTTTCGCGCCGTTGGCGCAGGCGAACGGAATCATGGAATTGATGCTGAAACGGGCCTTCTTGCGTCCCTGGCGCCCGGAAGACGCCGAAGATCTTGTGCGGCACGCTAATAACCGCCGCATCTGGCTCAACCTGCGCGACGGATTTCCCCACCCCTACACGGCCGACGACGCCGACCGCTGGCTGGGCATGGCCAACGCCCAACAGCCGGCGCGGCATTTTGCGATCGTCATCGAAGGAGAGGCCGCCGGCGGAATCGGCCTGCTGCCGAAAGAAGACGTCTACCGCCGCTCGATCGAAATCGGCTACTGGCTGGGTGAGAGTTTTTGGGGACGCGGCATCGCCACCGAAGCTGTCAGCGCGGTCGTCGATTACACCTGGCAAACCTTCGACGTCTGCCGAATCTACGCAGGCGTCTTCGATTACAACAAGGCCAGCGCCCGGGTGCTCGAAAAAACAGGCTTTACATTCGAAGCGCGCTTGCGCGAATCAGTAACGAAAGATGGACGAACCGCGGATGAATTGATTTACGCCATGGTGCGCTAGCGCCAACGGCGCATATATACGCGAGAGCGTGAGCGGTTCGGCGCTCGCCGCGGTAAATCGAATGTGGACGCCGAAACTCGAAGAGCCCGAGCATAGCGCTGTTTACGTTGTCCCGAATCGATGCCGATCGTGCTGCTTTACTCGGCGGAGCCTCGCACTCCGGTTTCTTAGCTACAGGGCCTTCGCTTCGGGCCTCGCTTGCGCGACTGTGGTGTTTCGTCATCGCGCGGCATATCGTCGAGCAAATCGCGGCAAGCACACTCGGAATACCGGTCGATAGCCCCATAGGCTGTCGATCTGGTCGTGAAAGGCGTTTTTTGGATGGGGCGCCGAACTCACCTGCTATGATGACCAGCCAGCAACGGCCCCCTGATTCCGCAACCTCGACGAAACGACAAGCTGTGCGTCCACAAGGCTAGTCAGATTCACCCTCCAACAATCGGCAAAAATGCGATGTTAGTCTTCCTCACGGGTGGCAACGGATTTATTGGTTCTTCCGTTGCGCGCGCCTTAGTCGAGCAAGGACATCGCGTTCGATGCCTGGTGAGAGCGAACAGCCATGTCGATCGCCTGAAGGATATTCCTTGGCAGCGCATCGAAGGAGACGTGCGCGATAAGTCGATTGTCCTGCGTGGAATGCAGGGATGCGACGCAGCGATTCATTTGGCCGGTCCTAGCAATTGGGGAATGATCAACTCGCCATTGATGCGAGATATCGGAATTAAAGGCGTCAGCAACATGTTGTCCGCCGCTGAAAAGCAATGCGGCGTGCGAATGGTTTTCGTCTCCAGCATCGTGGCCGTCAACGGCACAAAACGACCGGAGATCTTCGACGAATCGTCCCCATTTACGCTCAGGGATCGCGGCTTGACCTATTCCATCGTTAAACGCGAGGCAGAATCGCTTTGCTTGGAAGGCGCTCGACGCGGACTGCCGGTCATGATCGTGAATCCGACCGAGGTCTACGGACCGGATGACGTCAAGCTGGTGACTGCTGGCAGCCTGATCGCCTTTTGCAAAAGTAAACCGGTCGTCGTGTGCGATGGGGGAACTAGCGTCGTGCACGTCAACGACGTAGCGGCGGGGATTATCCGAGCGCTGGTTCAGGGTCAGCCGGGCGAGCGATATATATTGGGAGGCGAGAACCTTACAATCCGCGATCTAGCGGCGCTGACGCTGGAACTGGTCGGATTGCGGCGACGAATTGTTCGGATGCCCTCGTCGCTATTGCGGATTGTCGCGAAGGCCGGCGTCGCACTTCGATTGCCTTTGCCGTTCGACCCTCACGTGATCCCCTACGCCACGCGCTATTGGTTCGTGAACAACCACAAAGCGCGCGATGAGCTGGGCGTCACGTTTCGCCCCGCTCGAGAAACGCTGAAATCCGTGCTGACGTGGCTCCATGCCGCCGGTCACATTCCTGTCGCGCCTCAGGTCGAGCAACAGAATAGGCCCGCGCCTCATCCTCTTCATTGTGGTCCTTCTCTTCCGGAATGAACGCTTCAAAGTAGGGAAGAGAAGCACGAAGAACCCGCGGCTAGCGCCGTGCGGCTCAGGCAATTCGGCCAATGCGTGCGTTACGCTTCGATCTGCCAGGTTTTCATGTCCAGTCGTGGGACGACGTTGAAGCGATCGAGCGCCGAGCAGAAGGTGACGTCGCGCTCCAGGCCAATCGCTTTCAGATTGCGGCCTCCTTGCGTCGCGGTGAGGGCTTTCCAGAGCCAGATCGGCTCGGCTTCCACAAACGGCAGCTCGGCCGGCGGGCGGGCCACTTGCCAGGCGTCGCGGGCCAGACGAGCCTGGTCGTTAAGCTGACAGCGATACCATTCCCCGGCCATCGCTGGGTTGTCGGGCAATGTCAGGCCGAAAGTGATTGCGCCGGCCAGCAGCACGTCTTCGCGCGTGATTTCGCCATTCGTGCCGGCGCAGAGTAAGTGGACGCTCTCGCTTTGGACGAGTTGCGAGATGACCGCGCGCAAGTTGACAAAAGCGCCCAGGAGCACTCGCCCCGCCTGGTGGCAGTGACGCATGGCGCGGGTTCCGTTGGTGGTGGTAAAGACGAGCGTTTTTCCGCCGACGCGCTCGGGGGTGTAATCGCCCGGCGAGTTGCCGAGGTCGAAGCCTTCGATCGGCAGCCCATGCCGTTCGCCCCCCAGTAATACCTGGCCCGCGGGGAACTGGCTGGCGATCCGCCGCGCCTCGTCCACTTCGAGACAAGGAATCACGCGGGTCGCTCCCGAGGCCAAGGCGGTGGCGATGACCGAGGTTGCCCGCAGCACGTCGATCACGACGACCGTCTGGCCGGCGAGCGCCTCGGGCGTAGTGAGTTGGGGAAGAAAGTGGGCTTGGATCGTGGTCATGTCGGTAATCGCTCTCGGTGTAATGGGCAACTTATGATACGGCCGGCGACGGCGGCGGAAAACGGCATTGAAAGCAACTGACGCGGGTCCACTCAACAAGGAGCCGCAACCTGTTATGATCTGGTGGCGATTGCGGTTACGGCTGTTACCGGAGCCGGTTGAAGACGAAAGTG
>DASXPZ010000231.1:0-2640 GCA_036493275.1 Pirellulales bacterium | reverse complement strand
GAAAATATCGTCGACGCCGCGCTTTCAGCCGGCGTACGGAAATTTATCTTGGTGAGTTTTCCCCACGTCGAGGAACACACAACGCCGCAAGCCCCTGCGCGCGGTTCATTGGACGTCCGTCCCACGTCGATCCATGCGCGCACTCGGCTGGAAGCCGAGAAATATCTGTTTCGCGCGTGCCAAGGTCGCGACATGGCACCCATCGTGCTCAGGGCCGGCGTGATTTACGGACGAGACGTAAAGCTTATCGACGCGGCGCATTGGCTGATGAAGAAGCGCCTGATGGCCATTTGGCGCAAACCGACCTGGATCCACTTGCTCAGCTTGCCGGATTTTCTCAAATGCGTCGAGGTCAGTATTGAGAGAGAAAATCTCTCCGGCATTTACAATCTCTGCGATGACCAACCGATACTGCTTCAAGAATTTTTAGATCGCCTCGCCGTCCATTGGGGTTGCGTGAGACCGTGGCGGCTGCCGGATTGCGGTTTTTACCTCGCCGCGGTGCTTTGTGAGGCTTTTGCAACCCTATTTCGCACCGCGACGCCGCTCACGCGCGACATCGTTCGCATGGGGATGACTTCCGTGGTCGCCGACACGAGTCGGATGAAGCGTGAACTCCTGCCAAAGCTGATTTTGCCGACCTTCGTTGAAGGCTTAAAGTTATTTTGAGCTCGATGGGCCACCGGGCTTTGCCCATGCGGCAATGAGAGAGCAGGAAATTTAGAAGTTGTGTATCGTGCCAGACCCCTGTAAGCTAAGTACATTTCTTTTTAACTGATCAACGTCAGTCATGACCGACCCCTTCGAAGCACCCCACCCTTCTCGCGTGATTCGCGAAGCACGCGGCTTAATGGAACTTCCGCGTCTGTTGTTTCGTTTTCCGCAACTCGTCTGCCAGCCGCGCGGACAAGGACATCCCGTTCTACTTTTGCCAGGGTACGGCGCCGGCGACGCATCCACCGCGCTACTCAAAGGCTATCTGCGCCTACTCGGCTACCGAGCGCGGGGTTGGGGCCTCGGTCGCAACAAAGGTAGCGCATCCACTCTGCTGCCAAGAGTATTGAAACGGGTCTCGTCGCTTGCTCGGCGCAGCAATCAGAAGGTGCATCTCATCGGCTGGAGCTTCGGTGGCTATCTCGCGCGCGAGCTGGCGCGCGAACGCGCCGACCTGATCGGCCAAGTCATTACGCTCGGCACGCCGGTCATCGGCGGGCCCAAATACACTGTCGTCGGTAACTGGCTGCGACGCTGCGGCATCGACGTTGACGCCATCGCCGCCGAAGTCGAGATGCGCAATCAAATCTCGTTCACCACGCCAGTGATTGCGATCTACTCCCGTCGAGACGCAGTCGTAGCGTGGCAAGCTTGCATCGACCACCACGCCTCGAACGTGGAACACATCGAGGTTCGAACCAGTCACTTCGGCTTTGGCTTTTCGCCCGAAGTCTACAAGATTATCGCCCAGCGCCTAGCCGCCGGTCGAGTCCCCGTCGCTCAGCCGCTAGCGCGAGAAGCATGGCTCTGGCGACTATTCGGCGTTGGACGGCAGGCCAAGCGCTGATTAAGCCCCCACGAATTTCTAACGCCCCTAAATGGACTCCGCTCTCGTTCTTTGGATTCTTGCGGGGATTTTTGTCTTGGCCGGTTTAGTCGGTCTCGTCTTGCCGTCGATCCCGGGCGCACCGCTGATTTTCGCCGGTCTCGTTTTTGCCGCGTGGGCCGAAGGCTTCGAATTTGTCGGCGTCTGGACCCTCGTCGTCCTCGCCGCGCTTACTCTCTTAGCGTTTGGCGTCGATTTTTGGGCGACAATGTTTGGCGCCAGCAAGTTTGGCGCGTCCAAGAGCGCCGTCATCGGCGCGCTCCTAGGCTCCGTCGCCGGGCTTCTGTTGGGTTTTCCCGGCGTGCTGTTTGGGCCGTTTATCGGCGCAGTTATCGGCGAGCTATCAGCACAGCGGAGTTTCGAGGAAGCGACGCGCGCCGGTTTCGGGGCAACGATCGGTCTCGTCCTCGGCGCCGCAATCAAGCTAGCACTTGCTCTCAGCATGATCGGCATATTCGTCGCCGTGCGTTTCTTATCCTGATTGGGAGTGCTAGGATCACCTGGCAAAAAAGCCGTCTCATACCCATTAACGTTCTCGATCCAGTCTGATCAGTCCGGAGGAATCACCGTGAAAAAGATCATGATACTGCTCGTAGCCCTTCTCTTCCCCGGCCACGCGCTGGCTTTGACGATTGCCACCGGCTCCGCCGAAGGCACTTACTTTAACATCGCCCAGGACATCAAACGGATCGCCGACAAGGAAGGCATCGCGATCGAAGTCGTTCCGACCAACGGTTCCTTCGATAACATTAATTTATTGGGCTCCGGCAAAGTCGATCTCGCGATCATGCAACTGGACGTGTTGCGGTTCGTCGCGGAGATCATGCTCAAGGAAACGGGGTTCAATGTTTTGCAGGAAGCGAAGGTCGTTCTCAATCTCTACCCGGAAGAGATTCACGTCCTCACCAAGGATGACAAGATCAAAACCATCCAGGACCTTCAAAGCAAGCGAGTCGCGGTTGGACCGGAAAAGAGCGGCTCGGCGCTGACTGCGGAAGTGTTGCTCGGCGGTTTCGGCGTGAAAATAGAGCGCGTCTTCG
>DASXPZ010000230.1:0-2086 GCA_036493275.1 Pirellulales bacterium | reverse complement strand
CGTAGTGCCCGAAAATGGCGGCGCCGATCGGGCGGGCAACGAAGCCAACGGCGTAGATGGCGAACGCCTCCAACGTTCCGACCCAGGGATCGGAATGGGGGAAGAACAGCTTCGCGAACACCAGGCCGGTGACCGTGCTGTAAAGAAAGAAGTCGTACCATTCGATCGCGGTGCCGACGGTCGAGGCGATCACGGCGCGGCGAAGCTGAACCTGATGCTCGGATGGGGTAAGGCGGGCTAAGTCGCCGTCGAGTGCTGCCATGAGAGTTCCTCCGCAACAGCCCCTTTTTGTGGGAACTCAGTCGGTCCGACAGAG
Organism: Pirellulales bacterium; assembly: GCA_036493275.1. Classification (GTDB taxonomy): domain Bacteria; phylum Planctomycetota; class Planctomycetia; order Pirellulales; family JACPPG01; genus JACPPG01. The sequence continues at coordinate 1,770 of DASXPZ010000230.1, read as the reverse complement.
TTCCAGCAGCCCCGGAACATCTCGCATAAACTTTAGGTGGAGGGCGGGCAGGGCAGGACGACGGCTTAGCGAGACTTCGCCAACGCACCGCGAGGCGAGTTGATAGGTCAGCTCGCGCGCGCGATGTTCGCCGGCAACGAGCGGTCGCGCGCTATTTTCATTTTCAGCTTCTGGCGCGGCTCGAACGGCTGTGTCTGCGTCGCATCACCAGTCGCTCGAGATTATTCCGGTTTTGCTGTTCGACGAACTTGACCGCAAAACCCTGCGGTAGAAGTCGGACGACGCGCCCCACGCAAGCGCCGACCGCGAGCGGCATTCCGATGTGCGGCTGGAGATCGGCCGAGACAGCAACGCCGGATACCGACATGTCGATGACAAAACAGCCGCGCGTGCTGCCGTCGCCGAAGGTCAGCGTTGAATGCGCCATTGTCGGGATCAAGCGCGCGTGCTGCCGGCCGTCGCGCATGCCGGGATTTTTCTGTTTGTTGTCGAGCCAAATGAGCTTGCTGGCGAACTTTTCGCGCATCGAGGGCGTCATCGCGAGTTCGAGAAGGAAGCTGCCTTTGGCGGTATCGCTGATGTGGCCCTCGAGCTTGCCGAAATCGCCGAAGTAGGAAGTGATGCGATCGCCGACCTTGCCCACCACGGGCACCGCGACCATCATCCGGAATGGTGAAACGCGGCTGGTCCGGCACGCGAAGGTGCGCGGCTTCCCTTTCGAATCGAACCAGTTCGCGAGTGTGTACTGCCCACCTATCGCAATGTTCACAGCCTGCTGACTAAGAAATTCCTTGACCGACACCACGCGTCCTTTCGCTCGCTCGAAGCGACGGCTTGGCCTGTGCAAGCTTTGCGAGACGCTAACGCGAACGCTACTCGTCGTTCACGGTTATCATGAGCTTGGCATTCGTCCTTAATTCGAAACGAATTCGACGGAGCGCGCCGGGAGCGACGCCACGCAGCACACATTTGCGGATTCTACGGTCCTCCGTTCGAAGGAGCGGCCGGTGGGATGTCTCAGTTTGAAATCTGTGAATTGGTTTTCTTATAAGGCCCGCAAACGGCGGAACTTGCGCCGACGCAGTTGGCATCAAAATCCACCCCTGCCACGGTCTTTAATAAGCCTTGCGGGCGGCCGTGCCGAGTTGGACGCGACTAGATCGGCAAGCCGCGCTTTTTAAGCGCCCATGAACGAAATGCCAGTGTGATTGGCTAGGGTCGCGTAAGGATTGAATAGGCATTTTGTCGGGGCAGCCTTGTTGGCTACACAGATAGGCTTCGTCGTATTGACTTCGTCGTAAAGTTGGTTATATATCGTCGTGGCGACGGATTGAAACGGGATAACCGACTATGATCTACCAGTATCCAAAGTTGGGGCAGCAAGATCACGACGTCCTAGAAATGATTAGACAATTGCGCCGTGATCTTCGCCATCAAGTAAATGTTAACCCTGTGCGGTGGACCGGCTTCCTCCGCAGGAACACCTTTGCGCGTGCACTACAGGGGTCGAATAGTATTGAGGGGATCAACGCAGACCTCTCTGAAGCCGTGGCGATCGTCGATGAAGAGAAGCCAGAAACTCTGGAGGAAGAGGCCGAAAAAGCGCTTACCTGTTACCGAACAGCTTTAACATACATCCTGCGACTTCATGACGATCCCTTTGCGCAGATAAACGCGCAACTTATCCGCAGCCTACATTTTATGATGCTGAACTATGACATGACGATGCTCCCGGGCCAATGGAGGCCAGGACCAATACGTGTTGTTCAC
>DASXPZ010000229.1:0-15638 GCA_036493275.1 Pirellulales bacterium | reverse complement strand
GGAGGGCCGAGGCTCCTGCCGAGCCGCGAAGCAAATACAGACTATCGACCTCTCCAGGCGCGCCCCGCCCCACGCCATTTCCTGCGTCCTTTCCGAGGCTGTTGCGCGGTCGCCGCCGTGGTATGCTTGGGCCTAACATTTTATAGAGCGGCGACAGGCGATGTTCGCCGCGCCGACTGAAACCTCCCCAAGACTTTTCTCTCCATTCCGCCTTCCCGCCTGGAGTGACTCGAATGCCTTCGGTCCGCCTGCGTCTGCAATTGATGATGTTCCTCCAGTATTTTGTCTGGGGGAGCTGGGTCGTATCGATCGGCGGATATATGGGGGAGACGCTCCATTTCACTGGCTTTCAAATCAGTTCGATTTTTTCGACGACGGCGCTCGGGGCGATTTTTGCGCCGCTGTTTGTCGGTTATGTGGCGGATCGATTCTTTGCCACCGAGAAGATTTTGAGCTTCTTGCACCTCGTTGGCGGCGGGCTGTTACTGACGGCCGCCACGCGGGAGGATTTCCCTTCCTTGATGGGAATCATGGTGGGCTACTCGGCCTGTTTTATGCCGACGTTGGCCCTGACTAATTCCATTTCGTTCCAGAATATCGGCGACCCGGAGAAAGACTTTCCGCGAATCCGCGTCTTTGGAACGTTGGGCTGGATCGCGGCCGGACTGGTGGTGGGCATTGTGCTGGGTGGAAAAAACAATACCTTCTTTTACATGGCGGGGGGGTCTTCGATTCTCTTGGCCGGGCTCTGCCTGCTGCTGCCCCACACGCCTCCGCGCGGCGCCGCTAGTAGCGACGTCTTCGGCTTGGGGGCGCTCAAGCTGTTCAAAGAACCGTCGTTCACCGTGTTTGCCATCTGCTCGTTCCTGATCTGTATTCCGCTGTCGTTCTATTACAACTACGCAAACCTGTTTCTGGTGCAGGTCGACGCGCCCGCTCCGACGGCGCTCCAGGTGCTGGGCCAGATCTCCGAAGTCTTCTTCATGGCCGCCATGCCGTTCTTCATCACCCGCCTGGGCGTAAAGAACATGCTGCTGGTGGGGATGTTCGCCTGGGTGGCGCGGTATCTCTGCTTCTCGACGCTGGATTTCCCGCTGATCTTGATTGGATTGGTGCTGCACGGAATCTGTTATGACTTTTTCTTTGTTGCCAGCCAGATTTACGTCGACAAAAAGGCTCCGCGCGACATGCGGGCCAGCGCCCAGAGCCTGATCGCGTTCATCACGCTCGGCCTGGGGATGTACGCCGGCTCGTACGCGTCCGCTTGGGTCGTCGAGCGCTACCCGCCGGTGACGATCGTGGCCACAGCGGCCGACGGCAAGCCGCTCGACAAGGCTCCGCTGCCAAATTGGACCGGCAAGCCGGACGAGTCCTTCTGGCGATATCTCGATCTCTCCGCCACGATTAAGGAAATGATGCAAACCAAAAAGGCAGAAGCCACCGCCGCCGGACCCGACTTTGCCGCCACTGCCGACGCAAACAAGAACGGCGCGATCGAGCTGCCCGAGATTGTGGACGTGTGGATCGAGCAACCGCTGCCGGGGGACGCGTCGAAGAACGTCACCTACACGGGCGAAGCGCTCCGCAAAGTTTTTGCCGACGTCGACACCGACAGCGACGGCAGCGTGACGCGAGCCGAATGGCGCGCCGCGCAGGCCAGCGCCTGGCAGAAGATCTGGATCTGGCCTGCCATGATGGCCGGCGTGACCTGCCTGATCTTTTGGTTAGGATTTCATGATCGCGTAGCGGAGACATAGACGCTGTGAGCTCGTGAGCCGCACGGCGCTAGCCGCGGGTTCTTTGTGCTTTGTGCATCGACCTGCCGTCACCCGATCCATTCGTAGGACGGCGACTAGATGAATTTCGCGTTGCAATGTGGGCAACAGTCAACACCGGGCCTGATTTTCATGCGACGCGGCTTGAAGTTTCCTGTGCCGCAGGGCCAGAGGCTATTACAGCAAATGGGGCAGATAACTGCTTGGCGGCAATACCTCACCGTTACGAGCCAACAGACGAAGGATGGGATGATGAAGACCAGCAGAATCGTCCAATGGTCCGTAGGGTCTCCTACTAGCCAGTGCAACATCATAAAGACCAATACGCAGGTCGACAGTGTGATTAGCGATCTGATTTGAGCAGCTCGCACTAATTGCCTTTGAACGGTCGCTCTACTTATTAAGCGTTGTTCTGTGGCAATCGCATTAGGACCCGCTACATCTTTTGACTCTCTTGGCCGCTCACGCATGTCTTGGGCCACCCAATTTCCCGCAGTTGAAACGAGGGATAGAAGATGTGGAGTAAACTGCGCTTCCGCTCGATATTGTATCTGCTGTTGGATTGCGAATTCGAGCTTCGTGGCTCGGCGGGAGCCTCGCCCTCCCGGCCATCCTCGATTCGCGCTGAGTTGGCAAGCTATGACGCCCTGGTCCTGGTACCCCACCTGCTCAAACTCGCGTCACGAAGAACCCGCGGCTAGCGCCGATCGGCTCACGGGGCAGGATTGAGCCTGGACAAATCGGGGTTATACTTCTTAGTCCGGCCCACATGCCCTTTGCGGCGCTCCGTCGGCCTGTTCGATCGTTCGATCCACACCCAGGTAACCCGTCGTGATCGTTGTTCTCAAACCCCAGGCCACGGAAGCACAGATCGAGCATGTCGTCGAGCGCATCGAAGCGCTGGGACTGAAAGCGCATCTGAGCCGTGGAACTTTCCGCACGATCATTGGCGTGATCGGCGATGAAACGAAAATCCAAGTCGAGAAGCTGGCCGCCATCCCGGGCGTTGCCCAGGTGGTGCCGATCCTGCCGCCGTTCAAGCTGGCCAGTGTCGAAGCCCAACCGGAGCCGAGCGTCGTCGACGTCGCCGGCGTCAAGATCGGCGGCGGCTACCTGGCAATGATCGCCGGGCCGTGCGCAGTCGAAAGCCCAGAACGGATGGACGAGATCGCTGGAGCCATCAAGCGAGCCGGCGCCAACATCCTGCGCGGCGGCGCGTTCAAGCCTCGCACCAGTCCCTACGCCTATCAAGGGATGGGCGAAGACGGGTTGAAGATCTTGCGAGACACCGGCGACAAGCATGGCATGCCGATCGTCACCGAGGTGATGGACCCGCGGCGCGTGGAGCTGGTCGATCGGTATACTGACATGATCCAGATCGGCGCCCGCAACATGCAGAATTTCGTGCTGCTGACTGAAGTCGGCCAGACGCGCACGCCGGTGTTGCTCAAGCGCGGCATGAGCGCCACGATCGTCGATCTGCTGATGAGCGCCGAATACATCATGTCGCAAGGCAACCCGAACGTGGTGCTGTGCGAGCGCGGAATCCGCAGCTTCGATAGCGCCACGCGCAACTTGTTCGACGTCGCTGCGGTGCCCCTCTCGAAGACACTCTCCCACTTGCCGATCATCGTCGACCCCAGCCACGCCACGGGCCGGCCCGACCTGATTCCGGCCTGCGCCATGGCCGGGCTGGCCGTGGGCGCCGATGGCGTCCACATCGAAGTTCACAACTGTCCGGAAGAGGCCCTCTCCGACGGACCGCAAGCCCTGCTGCCGGAGCAATACGCCGAACTGGCCGAGCAGATGCGGCGATTGGCCGATTTGCTCGGCAAGACCATTTCGCATCCGGTGGGAGCTGGCGCATGAGACGACCCTTGGTCGCGGGCAATTGGAAAATGAATCTCGATCGGGCCGGCGCCGTCAAACTGGCGCGGGAGATCGTCGAAAAGGCCGGCGCGTATCAAAACGTCGACCTGCTGGTCAGCCCGGCGTTCGTCCATCTAGACGCCGTGCGCGACGTCTTGCAAGACAGTCCGGTGGCGCTCGGCGCGCAGGATGTCTATCACGAGGCCAACGGCGCCTTCACCGGCGAGATTTCGACCTCCATGTTGGTCGACCTGGGGTGCCGCTACGTCATCCTGGGGCATAGCGAACGGCGGCACATCCTGGGCGAGACCGACGCGCAGGTGCGAGCCAAAACGGCCGCCGCCCTGACCGCCGCGCTCACGCCTATCGTTTGCGTCGGCGAATTGCTCAGCGAGCGCCAGGCGGGCGAAACGGGCGCGGTCATTCGCCGGCAAGTCGCCGGGTCGTTAGCAGACTTTACGGCTGAGCAAATTGAACAGATGGTAATCGCCTACGAGCCGGTTTGGGCGATCGGCACCGGCCAGGTGGCCACGCCCCAGCAGGCGGAAGAGGTCCATCTGGACCTTCGCAGAATCCTGGCCGAGCGTTACAATGCGGCCACGGCCGAGCGGGTTCGCATCCTCTATGGGGGGAGCGTGAAACCGAGCAACGCCGCAGAACTGATCGCTCAGCCAGATATCGACGGGGCACTGATCGGCGGGGCAAGCCTGAAGGCCGCCGACTTTTTGGGCATCGCGGGGGCGATCTGAGCGGCGCCCTGCTTTTGAATTAAATCAAGATAAGCGGCGCGGAGCCTCAGTTGGGTTCCTCCGCGTCGCGATTAAATCCCCATATTTCCGGCGCGTTTCGCGGAGGCGAATCATGGTCAATGCACTGCTGATGTTGTCGATGGTCCTGGTCGCCACGTTCCTGATACTGCTGGTGTTGGTCCAGCGCGGTCGGGGCGGCGGTCTGACGGGCGCCTTGGGGGGCATGGGAGGCCAAAGCGCGTTCGGAACCAAGGCCGGCGACTTGTTCACCCGGATCACGGTTGTCACCGCGCTCGTCTGGGGATTGCTCTGCATTTTGGCAGTGACGTATTACAACCGCTCGGACACCTTCTCCTCTTCGTTCGGCGCCGGCGCCGCGCCAACCAGCCCGACGGCGCCGGCCGGACCTGGCCTCCCTGGCGCTCCCGTTCCAGGAGTTCCGAAAGGGGGAACGCTTCCGCCTATTGGCGGCGCGCCGAAGGCCCCTGTGTCAGGTCTTCCGGCGATTCCCGAGACTCCCGGGCCAAAGTAGCTCTGAGCCGGCACTGTGGTTGTAACGGATTTCTCGCCCTCGCGGGCGTCGCACGGACTCGGTGTTTCGTAATCCATTTAGCTTGGTGGAGTTGTCGCCTGTGCTGTTGAGCATGACCGGTTACGGCGAGGCCCAGAGTCAGCGTGACGGCGTCACCGTGTCCGTGGAAGTGCGCACGATCAACAGCCGCTACTTCAAGCTCTCTTTGCGCTGTGGCGAAGGGTACAACTCGCTTGAGCCCGAGATCGAATCGGTCATCCGCCGCCAGATTCGCCGCGGCGCCGTGCAAATGGTGCTGCGGATCGACCGGCCGCTGTCGGCCGATAGCTACACGCTCAACAAGCCGCTGTTGAGCAGTTACCGCCGGCAATTCTTGGAGCTCATGACCGAGTGGAAGCTCAACACGCCGCTGCCGGTCGAAGCGCTGTTGATGTTGCCGGGCGTGGCCAACGAGCAAGCCCGAGTCTCCGGCGACGCCACCGAAGCCTGGCCTCACATCGAAGAAACGCTGCTGGCGGCCCTGGCCAACATGGCCCGCATGCGAGAAGACGAAGGCCGGGCGATGGCCGCGGACCTGGCTCTCAATTGCGCCACGGTCGCCCGCGAATTGGCCGAGATCGAACTCCGGGCGCCGCTGGTGGTCGACGGCTATCGAACTCGCCTGAGCGAGCGCTTGGAAAAGACGCTGGCCGAATATCAGATCACGCTCAACGCGTCGGACCTGATCAAGGAAGTCAGCATTTTCGCCGAGCGGAGCGACATTTCGGAAGAGATCGTTCGGCTTCGCAGCCATATCGAGCAGTTCCAGGCCCTGCTCACCCCTGACGAAAGCTCCGGCCGCAAGCTGGAATTCTTGACGCAGGAAATGTTCCGCGAGATCAACACCATCGGGTCGAAGGCCAACGACGTGCCAATCTCGCGCCACGTGATCGAGATCAAGGCTGCCATCGAGCGAATCCGCGAGATGATTCAAAACGTAGAATGAGAGAGGCGCGAGGCCAGAGACAAGAGGATGAAGGCCAAACGACGGGAGTGCGAGGCTCCCGCCGAGCAAGCAGCGTGATCGACGATCCAGCGCAGCGCGTCGTCGCGGCAAACCAGGATGGTGGCGTGGTAAAGCATGAGAACAGACGTAGCCCAATCAGGTTGCGGCGTGGCAAAGCAATCCAGTGACAACGCGGACGCCGGCCAGGGAAAGCTGGTGATCATCTCCGGCCCTTCCGGAGCGGGTAAGACCACGCTCTTGCAGCGGATCTTTCAGGATTCGCCCCTACCGCTGGTCCATAGCGTCTCTGCCACCACGCGGGCGCCCCGCCCCGGCGAGCAGCAGGACCGGGACTACCATTTTCTGTCGCGAGAGGAATTCGCCCTGCGGCGCCAGCGGGGCGATTTCCTCGAAAGTTGCGAGGTTTATGGCCAGGGGGACTGGTACGGTACGCTGCGGAGCGAAGTGACCCCTAGCCTGGAGCGTGGCAAGTGGGTAGTCTTGGAGATTGACGTTCAGGGGACCATCAGCGTGTTACGGCAGTTTGCCGAGGCCGTAACGATCTTTGTCCAGCCCGATTCGCTCGCTGAACTGGAGCGCCGGCTGCGCGAACGAGGGACCGAGAGCCCCGCCGCTTTGGCCCGTCGGCTGGACGTCGCTCGCCACGAGATGGAATCGAAGTCGTTATATCGCCACCAGGTGACCAACGACAACGTCGAGCGCGCGGCGCGTGAGATTTGCGAGATTCTGAACCAAGAATGCCGGAACCAGGCAGGAGACCAGACGGAATGATCGACGAACTTCGCGAAGAGCGGATTGTGAACAAGGTGGGTGGTCGCTTCAAACTCTCGACCTTGATCCAAAAGCGACTGGTGGCGCTCAACGCCGGTAGCCGCCCACTGGTGAATCTCGACACGCACGACAAGCTGGAGATCGTGATCGCCGAGATCATGCAGGACAAGATCTTTCTCGATTCGTCGGCCAATCTGCGGATCACCGGCGCGCCCGACGCCGGCGGCGGCCCTGCGGAACTCGATCTGAGCGAGCTATAATCAAGCTGGCGAGAGGCCGATGACGCTCTGAGGGCGAACTACGAGTCGCCCAGAGCCCCGGAGGGGCGCGCTAATATAGCCTGGGACGAAGTCCCAGGTAACGGAGCACGCAATAAATCGTCTTACAAGCCCTGAAGGGGCGCGCGAAGGCGATCGATCCAGTAGGTTCATCCATGCAAGGGCGCGAACTGGTCGTTGGCGTAACGGGCGGGATCGCGGCTTATAAAACGGCCGGGCTGGTCAGCCAACTGGTGCAGGCCGGCGCTGGCGTTTCGGTCGTCCTGACGGCCAGCGCCCGCGAATTCATCGGCGCCGCCACGTTCGAGGCCTTCACCGGTCGCAGCGCGCCTGCGGGGGTGTTCCACGAGTCGGAGCATCCGCTGGGCGCCCACATCGACCTGGCCCAGCGGGGCGAATTGCTCTGCGTGGCGCCGGCCACGGCCAACTTCATCGCCAAGCTCGCGCACGGCCTGGCCGACGATCTGCTCAGCACGCTCGCCCTGGCGTTTCAAGGCCCAATCTTGATCGCCCCGGCGATGAACTGCGAAATGTGGGAAAAGCCGGCCGTGCGGCGCAACATTGAACAACTCCGCTCCGACGGCGTGCAGATCGTCGACCCCGAAGAGGGCTGGCTGAGCTGCCGGCAGCGCGGCGTCGGCCGGATGGCCGCGCCGGAAAAGATCTTTGCGGCGATCGCCAAGCGGCTTGACGTGTTGAAGAAGTCGTGATTCGTCTTCGTTCCGCTTTCTGACCTCGCCTTTGTTCGCCCAGCGCCCTACATGGCTCGAATTCTCATTACTTCCGGCCCCACGCGGCAATATCTTGATCCGGTCCGCTATTTGACGAACGCTTCGAGTGGCCGGATGGGCGCCGCCTTGGCCGCGAGCGCCGTCGCGGCGGGGCACCAGGTGGTTGTCGTCAGCGGGCCAGTCGAAGTTGCCTATCCGCCGGGCGTGGAAGTCGTCCCGGTCGTCTCGACTGAAGAGATGCTCGCCGAATCGCAGCGGATTTTTCCGACGTGCGATGGGCTGATTGGCGTGGCGGCGCCTTGCGATTATCGCCCGATGAAAGTGGCCGCGGGGAAGATCAACAAGAACGGCCAGCCGCTGGTGCTCGAATTGATCGAAACGCCCGACGTCGTCGCCACGCTCGGCGCGGCCAAGACCCGGCAATGGTGCGTTGGCTTCGCCCTCGAGACCGACGATCATCGCCTGCGGGCGCTCGCCAAACTGGAAAAGAAGAGTTGCGACCTGATGGTCCTCAATGGGACCGCGGCGATGAACGCCCGCGACACCAGCGTCGAGATCATCGCCCCCGACGGCGCCGTGCTGGCGAGCCTGGCGGGGAGCAAGGAGTCGGTCGCCGACGGCATCTTCCGCGTGATCGAAGCGCGGCTGATCTCGGCGCGCGCAGCCGCCCGTTGAGCAGCGCCGCCTGCTCGAAGATTCTCTTCGTAAGCGGCGCGGCGCTAGCCGCCCGGTGAATGTGGTGGACGCCCGAAACACGAAGAACCCGCGACTAGCGCCGTGCGGCTCACAATCCGCGCGCTCGCATAGCAGCGTCTGCTCGGCGGGAGCCTCGCACTCCCATCGAAAGCGTGGCGGCGCCTCCCGTCGATGGCGTGACAGCGCCTGGCGACGCTTCAACCGTGGCTTGCGCCAGCGGCTTACAATCCGCGCGAGTTAGCGCCCATCGGCTCACGGCGTTATTTTTTCGTGGTAGTCGCGGCAGCCGCGTCGCCTTCGAATGACTTGGCTTCTTCAATCACCTGATCGAGGCGTTCGCGGGCCTTGGCCTTGTCGACGTTGATCGTGGCGCTGCCGGTCTCTTTGTTGTAGCTGACGTGCAGAACGCCGGCGCCAACGAGCACCACGCCCAGGACAACGAGCATCAAAATCGTGCGCATGGACAAAATCTCCTTTTTCGATAGTAAGGAATGCGTCTGGGGCCCAGGGGCCAACGGGGGCGAGATTGTCCGCAAACCAGCGTCTACGGGCAAGATGGCTTTTTGGCTGCGCCGGCAGGATGACTGTCAGATCCGTGGCAAAAAGAGAACGTGCTAGCACGCCGCTGGGAAGGCAATCGCCAGCCAGGGTGGGCGTCCTGCTGAACGAAGCCGGCCGCCGGGATAACTTGCCTGCCCCGATCTGGCGCAAAAAGTTTCCTATCAATCCGCCGGCGCCATTAGAATTGCCAGCATGGCCGAGCCCGTCACAAAACGTCGCCGCTGGTTCTCCTTCAGTTTGCGGGCGATGCTATTGGCGCTGACAGCGTTCGGCGTCGCGCTCGGTTGGTGGGCAAATTCGGCTCATCGCCAGAGAGCAATTGTCCTGGAGCTGGAACTGGAGATGGAAGCTGACGACCCATTCAGCCGAGTTGATCTGGTCTATGACTACGCTGACTCATCGGACACGAACACCGCAACCGGACATGGCCGTCATTACTTAAGGAGTCCAGCGCCGCGCCGAGGCGTCCTCGTCCAACGTCGCCTTGCGCCAGGGCATGTCGGCGTTTTCTTACCTACTCAATACGCTGCGTCCCAAGTGCCGCCAGCAGTCCTCCGGTTCTTCGGAAAAGATTTCTTTCACAATGTGACGGCTGTGGAGCTCCGTAGCAGCGCCGCCGATGATGTATTGGAGAAAGTCTCGCGGTTGCCCCATATCCAAACTTTGATCATCGAAACCGATCAGCCCGTTACCGAAGTGGGCATGCGACATCTCGCCCGGCTGCGGCGGATGAAGCGGCTTCGAATCGATAACGCCGTCAACTTGGGAGAGGAGTCGTTTCGGATTCTGGGGAGATTGTCGCGGCTCGAGATGCTGGAATTGCAGGACGCGCATCCAACCGATGAGGATCTGGATCAACTCTCGAATCTCAAGTCGCTCAAGCTGCTGCGGCTGAGCGAGACACAAAAGCCCGGGAGACAACCAGAAATCAGGGTCCATCGGTTGGCCTTGCTTGGGCCATTGACGAACCTTGAGGAACTGTGGTTGCCGCCTGTGAATATCGACAAGTCGGGAGTTCAGCATCTCTTAACGCTGCGGAATCTGACGACTTTGGAGATCCCGAACTCCGAGATCACGGATGAGGACGTCAAGTTACTGTTGGGGCATGAAACACTCGATTTTCTCTCGCTGCGCCGTTGCCGCATTGATGGTTCAGGATTCCGCGACGCTCCGGCCTCGTCGGTACTGCAATGGCTCAATCTGTCCAACACGGAGATTGTCGACGCCTCGATTCCCTATTTGGCGCGGCTTCCCAATCTGGCTGGGTTGAATCTGAAGCGGACCCAGGTTACGGCCAAGGCCCTGGAGCAGCTCAAGAGCTGCCCCACGCTCCGCTATTTGAATGTCGATCGATTCGTCGAGGCGGATCTCAAACGTCTCCGGCAGGCATTGCCCGGTTGCACGGTGCAGTACTAACGGTCGCAACGGTCGCAGGCGCCTACCCGGTCGTTGATCGTCCACTTTGACCGGCCGAATCACGTTGCCCCTGCTCGCTCTTGACGCCCCGGTATCCCAAGTGGTCGACAGCCGCGCAACCAGCAATTACGATGAAAAGTTCCAGCGTCGGTCCTAGGACGGGGTGGGCCGGACCGGGCGGACCCATGGGGCGCAGCCTCGCTCTTCTGAGGGCGGCTGCCAGTTTTTTCGGCCAATGTTATCGGCCGGCGGAATCAGTCAATCAGGCGAACAGCATGAATAAAGCGGTCAACGAGCAACACGATTCGCGACGCCTGTTTTGGATCGCGTCGTTGATGTTCTTTCTTTCCGGCGGCACGGGGCTGGCCTACCAGGTGATTTGGTTCAAACGGTTCGCCCACGTTTGGGGGAGCTCGAGCCTGGCCTTCGCCTCGGTCGGCGGTTCCTTCTTGTTCGGGCTGGGCGTCGGCGCCTATCTTTTTGGTCGCTACGCCGACCGCGTCGCTCGTCCGTTGCGTTGGTACGGATTCTGCGAATTGGCGATCGGCGTCGCGGCGATTCTGATTCCGCTCGAAATCCAATTCCTGGTCGAACAGTCCGCCAGCTTCTATTCGCGCCTCCCTAGCGATCCGCTGCCTCGGTACCTGTTGCAGTTTTGCGTGACGCTGCTGGTGGTGGGGCCTCCCTGCGTGTTGATGGGGGGAACGCTGCCGCTGTTGATTCGCGAACTGACGAGTCGCGATGGCCGGCTCGACCAGGCGACCGGCTGGCTCTATGCGATCAATACCTTCGGCGCGGCGGCCGGCTGTTTTTTGACCGGGTTTTGGCTGTTGCCGGCCGTAGGGCTGGTTACCACCAATTACGTGGCTGCGGCGTTCAACTTGTCGATCGGAGCGGTGGCGGTTTTTCTGACGCAAACCCAGGCGGCTCCGCGCCGCAAGTCGAGCGCGTCCCAAGTCCCCAAGGGAGCCGCCAAGGAGGCAGTTGAACCGGCGCCTTGGGGCCTGTCCTTGTTTGGACTTTACGTCGCGGTCACTCTCTCGGGCTTGGGCGCGCTGATCCTCGAAATGACCTGGAGCCGCCAGTTGGCGTTGCTGCTGGGAGGCTCGACGTACACGTACAGTGCGACGTTGTTTGTCGTGCTGGTTGGCATCGCCGTCGGAAGCCTGGCGTTTCACTTGTTTTTGCGCCGCTTTGCCCTGAATCCCTGGTTGCCGGTCGCGGTCATCGGAGCCCTGGCGGTGACTTGTCTGTTCAGCAAGTTCTTCATGCCGACGCTCGCGGTGGTGCTCAGGGCGGACGTGCGCCAGACGATGCCTACCGCCATTGGACATATGCGCGGCACGCTGTCGGGCAACGCCCTGGTATGCGTCATGGCCAGCATGCTGCTGGAATTGATTCCGTCGATCGCGATGGGAATTCTGTTTCCGCTATTTGTCGATTTGACGCGCGCGAGCGCCAGCCGCGTGGGCCGCACGGTCGGGGACGTCTACGCCTGGAACACGTTTGGTTCGATCGTGGGGGCATCGCTGACTTCGTTGTTGTTGTTTCCTTCGATCGGGACCTATGGGTCGATCGCCTTGGCGACTGGGCTGTATGTGATCGCGTTGGTTCTGGTATTGCCCTTCGGACAATTCAATCAGAGGTTGGTTTCAGCGGGCTGTGTGGCGGTTGGCGCGGCGATCGTGTTCGGAATTCTGACTCCTCAGGACCCCGTCTATACCAACGTGGGCAAATACCTCTACGGAGACACGCTGCGCGCAAACGAATTCACGACGCTTTATTTTGCCGAAGGCGCCTCGAGCAATGTCCTGGTTGCCAAGTCCAATATCGGCGGCAATGTGAACTTGCGCGTGAATGGAAAAGTCGACGCTAGCGACCACACGGACATGATCACGCAGGCGGGACTGGCGTATATCCCGAGGCTTTTCAAACCCGACGCCACCGACGTGATGGTGATCGGCTTCGGCAGCGGCACGACCTCCGGCGCGAGCCTGTTGTTTCCCGGCACGCGGGTCACCTGCTGCGAGATCGAGCCGGCGGTTTATCGGGCGGCGGAACATTTCGGCCACGTGAACCATAAGCCTTACGAACATACGCGCGAGTGGCTGCTCAAGCGCAACGCGGAGCTGCCAGAGGACCAGCGTCTGAGCGAATCGCAGATCGAGGAGCAAGCCACCTTCCAGGTCATCTTTGGAGATGGCCGCACTACTTTGCAAGGAAGCGATCAGAAGTACGACTTGATCATTTCGGAGCCATCGAATCCGTGGCTGGCCGGCGTCTCGAACCTGTTCACACGCGAGTTTTTTCATGCGGCGCGCACGCATCTCAAACAGGGGGGCATTCTGGCTCAATGGGTCCAGACTTATAACTTGAAGAAAGACGAGTATTATTTGATCCTGCGGACATTGCGCAGCGAGTTCCCGCACTGCGTCATCTGCACGGGAGGGCCAGCCGACACCTTGCTGCTGGCGTCGGAACAGCCGATCGTGGCGGACCCCGCGGCCATCGACCGTTTGCAAAAACTGGTCGATCAAACTCCAGAGATTCACAAAGACCTGGCGGCCATGTTCCACATCACGGACCTGCGGTCGCTGCTGCTCCGGTCTTTTACGGCGAATGAACAATCGCTCGATAAAAAAGCCGAGGTGGGCTCGGACAAGCCGCTGAACACCGATTTGAATCTGCTGTTGGAATTTCTCGCCCCATTGCACTTGTACAGCGTAATTAACCCAAAAGAGAGCGCAACGGGAGTCGTGGAGTTTGCCGACACAGATGCGCAAACTAGCCTGGCCAAATCATTGAAGGTGTCACTTGATTCCGTCGCGTTCAAACGAGCGCTCGCGCTGCGGGCTTTGAGCGCGTTGCAACCGAACGAGGCATTGCGGTACTTTCGAGAAGCGCTCGGGATCGATCCCAAAGACAAAGAAACGCAAATGCTGCTGGAACTGGCGCTGCACGACTTCAGGAGTCCTGCGTTGACTGTCGAAACATTTCAGAAGCTGGCCGCGGCGAACCCCAAAGATGAAAGCTATCTGATTCGCCTGGCCGACGCCTACGGCCAGAACAAGCAAAACGCGGAGCAACTAAAAACGCTCGAAGACTACATTGCGCGCACTCCGAAAACGAAGGCGGTGCGGCAGGCGCTCGCTCGCTATTATCTTTTGCTGAACGATCACGAAGCTGCGCTGGCGGTCTACAAGCAATTGGAAGCGCTGTACCCCGATAGCAACATCACGTTGGCTCAAATTGCCCAGGAGCTGTTGGCCCTGAAGCGACCGGCCGAATCCGCCGAGTACTATCGCAAAGCCTTGTCGGTTATTCCGAAGCCCGACGAAGACGATCAAAAGGACACCAACAACTCTGCCTGGCTGTGGGCGAACAACCTGGCCTGGATTTACGCCACCAACACGGATCAGGCGCTGCGAAACGGCGTCGAGGCCGTGCGCTTGGCCAAGCAGGCCTGTGACGCAGTCGACCTTTCGCAACCACAGAAGATATTTCTGATCGACACGCTGGCTTGCGCCTACGCGGAGAACGGCCAATTCAGCGAAGCGGTTGAACGCGAAAAAGAATTCGTCGACAAATTGAAACGCGACGGCGGAAATCCGCAAACCATTCAGGCCGCCGAGGAGCGGGTTAAACTGTTCGAGACGAACGTGCCGTATCGCGAGCGATGATCGGTAGGCCGTGTTAGTCCGTGACTTCTGAAATACGTCGATTCGTAACCGCACATGGCGCCCAGGCCTTTGGCGGCGGTAGCGCCGGCTGACGCTGGCAGCGATTGGGACTTCCCTCCGGGAATCGTTCTTTTGGATCGAGTCTGCGGGAACCATTGCGCCCAATTCTTTTGCGCAATTCCGCACAGTGCGGCTCGCCCACGCGGCGAATCGTGCTAGCCCTGCTGGCGTCTCGCACTTTCCGCCTGTACGCACCGGCGATGGCTGACTACATTGTCGCCCCCTGAGGCAGCCGGCTGAGCCTCTCAGCAGACTGCTCGTCCATAACCCCTGCAAACCGATCGTTTCCGCGCATTCGGCGACCAGCCCTGCGGGCTGCCGCTTCGCGTCGGATGGGCGATTCCACGAGATGTCTGCCGCAACGGATTCACCACATCAATCGTTTTCGTCCGCGGCTCCGCTATCGACCGGCGCGCTCGTCGGCCGGATGGTCGGAATCGCCTGGCGCCATCGGCGCAGTTGCCTCGGACTGCTGGCCCAGCAATGCGCTCTGTTGGCCCTGACACTGACCGGGCTGGGCTTGATGGGACTGGGGATCGACACGATCCGCAGCCAGGTCGATTCGACGGCGCCTGCGCCCGCCTGGCCCGGCGGCTGGCAGCCCCCGGCCGAAACATCGGTCATGACCGCCATTGTGGCGTTGGCCGGAGCGATGCTTTCCATCGCGCTGGTGCGCGGCGGCATGAACTATTGGCACGCGATCGCCACGGCGCGCTTGGTGCAGCGACAGATCGTCGTCGACTTACGCAGCGAAGTCTACGAAAAACTGCAACAGCTCAGCACGCGATTCTATCGCGAGCAATCGAGCACGTCGATCATCAATCGCGTGACGGGAGACGCCCAGGCCGTGCGCCAGTTCATTGAGTGCATGGTGCTACAGATGGTCATCCTGGTGCTCTCTTTGGGCGTCTACATGATCTATATGCTGCGCATTCATATCGGACTGACCATAGCCTGCCTCGCGACCATGCCGCTCTTATGGACGATCTCGATGCGGTTTTGTCGCGTCGTCCGCCCGGCGTACGACGACAATCGCCGGCTGATGGATCGGCTGTTGCAAGTGGTCACGGAAAACGTGCGCGGGGTGTACGTCGTGCGCGGTCTGTCGCGCGAGGCAACCGAACTGGAGCGCTTTCGCGCAGCCAATCTGGCCGCCAAGAATCAGCAGCGATTTATTTTCAGCCGCCTCAGCCGTTTTACGCCCACGGCCGAGTTCCTCTCGTGCCTGAACCTGGCTGCGCTGTTGGGTTACGGCGGCTACCTGGTCATTACGGATCGACTGGCGCTGGGGACAGGCCTGATTGTGTTTTCGGGGCTGCTGCAACAGTTCTCCAGCCAGATCAGCAAGATGGTCAATGTCATCAACAGCATGCAACAAAGCCTGGCGGGCGCGCGGCGGGTGTTCGAAGTGCTCGACGCGCCGCTCGACGTGGTTGATCTGCCGACGGCTCGCGGCATGCCCACCCCACGCGGCGAATTGAGCTTCGAGCGGGTTTCGTTTGGCTACCGCCCGC
>DASXPZ010000228.1:0-2753 GCA_036493275.1 Pirellulales bacterium | reverse complement strand
TGTCTTCTCGCATTGCTCCCCACGGCAGCCCGCGCCGCGGACGATACCACCCCCGATCTGCGAAACGACATCCTGCCCCTTTTGCGTTCGCGCTGCGTGAAATGTCATGGGCCGATGCGTCACGAAGGGGAACTAAACCTGGGCACGCCGCGGAGCTTTGCCCGTGGTGGTGAAAATGGCGCCACGGTCGCCCCCGGCAAGCCCGACGACAGCCTGCTTTGGAAGCGCATCGCCGCGGACGAGATGCCCCCCGACGCGCCGCTGCCGGCTGAAGAAAAAACGCGCATTAAGCAGTGGATCGCCGCCGGCGCTCCCGGCTTGCCCTCAGTGGCCGACGCCAAAGCCCCCGGCCCAGACCACTGGGCCTTCGTCCCGCCAGTCCGCCCGCAGTCGCCTGCCGTGCAACACGCAGACCAGGTTCGCAATGACATTGATCTGTTCGTCCTGGCCGCGCTCGAACGTCGTGGGCTAACACTCTCGCCGGAGGCCGATCGCGCGACGCTCGTGCGCCGCGTCAGTTTCGACCTGACCGGCTTGCCGCCCACGCCCGCTGAGATCGCCCTCTACCTGGCCGATCCTTCCCCCGAGTCGTACCAGCGGATGGTCGAGCGTTACCTCGCCAGTCCGCTGTATGGCGAGCGTTGGGGGCAGCACTGGCTCGACGTGGCCGGCTACGCCGACAGCAACGGCTACTTCAACGCCGACACCGATCGGCCGCTGGCCTACCGCTATCGCGATTGGGTGATCGCGGCGCTCAACGCCGACAAGCCGTTCGATCGATTCATTCAAGAGCAACTGGCCGGCGACGAACTCGTAGGTTACCAGCTCGAAGGCGACGTCACGCCCGACGTGGCGAGCGCCCTGATCGCCACCCATTTTTTGCGCAACGCGCCCGACGGCACCGGAGAGAGCGACGGCAATCCCGACGAACAGAGGATCGATCGCTTTACGGTCATCGAAGGAACGGTGCAGGTCGTCGCGTCGAGCATGCTCGGCCTCACAGTGCAGTGCGCCCGCTGCCACGATCACAAGTTCGAGCCGGTCACGCAGGCGGAATATTACAGTCTGCAAGCCATTCTCTGGCCCGCCTACAATCCCGACGATTGGCGCAAGCCCAAAGAGCGCGTCGCAGCCGTGGGCACGCAATCCGAACGGGCCGAGCACGCGCTCCGCGTCAAAGAAATCGACGAGCAAGTAGCCGCCGCGAAAAAAGAGATCGCCGACGCAGTCAACCCGCGCGAAGCGGAGATCCGCGAGGAGAAACTGGCCAAGCTCGACGAATCGCTGCAAAAAGAACTGCGGGCCGCCCTCAATCAAAACGCCAAAAAGCGCAACGGCAAGCAGAAGAAACTGCTCGAGCAGCACAAAGCCGACGTCGAAGTTTCTGACGCCGAGCTCGCCGAGCGCTTCCCCGAGGTCGCCAAGACTCGCGACGAGCGGACGGCCAGGCTCGCCGAGTTGGAAAAGAATCGGCCCGCGCCGCTTGAGCAGATCGCCATGCTCACCGACTTGAAGGCCGCCGCGCCGCCGCATCACTTGCTCGTCCGCGGCGATTACCGCGCGCTCGGCGACGAAGTGGCCCCGGGCGTTCCCAAGTCGCTCAGCGGCCCGGAGCGCCAGTACGCGCTCGATCGGGCAGCGACCTCGGGCAGCGGCCGCCGGTTGGCGCTGGCCCGTTGGCTGACCGACAAGCGGCATCCGCTATTGTCGCGCATTACGGTGAACCGGATCTGGCAGCAACATTTTGGCCGCGGCATCGTCACCACGGCCGAAAACTTCGGCTACACCGGCGCCCCGCCGACCCATCCCGAGCTGCTCGATTACCTGGCGGTCGAGTTCATCGAGCAGGGCTGGAGCATGAAGGCGCTCCACCGGCTGATTCTCAATTCTCGCGCGTATCGTCAATCGAGCGCCACGAGCGAAGACGCCCGCCGGAAGGACGCCGAGAACCGGCTCTTCTCGCGCTTCCCGCTCGGGAGGCTCGAAGCCGAAAGCGTCCGCGATTGCATGCTGCGCGCCAGCGGCGAGCTCGACCTGCGCGCGGGCGGCCCGTACGTCCCCACCACGCGCAAAGAAGATGGCGAGGTCCTGGTCAAGGAAGGGCAGGACGGCGAGCTGCGGCGGTCGATCTACCTCCAGCGCCGCCGCTCGCAAGTCGACGCGATGCTCGACGTCTTCGACGCGCCGCAAGTGGTGACCAACTGCACGCGCCGCACATCGTCGACGATCGCGCTGCAATCGCTAAGTTTATTGAACTCGGAATTCGTCACCCGCCGCGCCCAGGCAATGCGCGCCCGATTGGACCGCGAAGCAGGCCAAGACCCGCAGACCCGGCTCGCGCTGGCGTTCCTACTAGTCACCGGCCGCGCCCCAACCGACAACGAACGCGCCGCCGCCGAGCGATTCTTGGCCGATCAACCAGCAAAATACGCCGGCCAGGTCGACGCGAAAGACCGAGCCTGGCAAGATCTCTGCCAGATGCTGCTGGCTAGCAACGCGATGCTGTATGTGGAGTGATTCCTGGCGACGCGTTGCGTCGGCCCGGTGTCCGGAACGAAAAGTGCGCGTCGCATTGCGAGGGCTCGCATGAAATCAAACTTCGATCGAAATACGCCGTTCGGTCAGGTGAGAAGGAATCGGGAGTGGAGAAGTTGAGCAGGGCATCAGTTCGACGCCTATCTGCCGATCCTTGACGACCCGATGTGCAAATGTGCTTGAATGGAGCAAAATTATGGCCCCATCAACAAAGCCTC
>DASXPZ010000227.1:0-2101 GCA_036493275.1 Pirellulales bacterium | reverse complement strand
TTCTGGTTCGCTACCTGGAAAAAATGGAGACCGCGTCGCTCGTCTTCTTGAAAGACATCGAAGGCTTCAAGTGGAACAACCCGCCCGAGAATAACTTTGTCGACCACGACATGTTCGAGAAGCAGCGTCAGTTGCAGATTCTGCCGTCGGACCTTTGCACCGATGAAGAATTCCTGCGGCGCGTTTATCTCGATGCGATCGGCGTTCTGCCGACGGTGCCCGAGGCGCAGACGTTTCTGGCGGATCAGGCGCCTGACAAGCGGGCTAAGCTGGTCAACGCCTTGCTCGATCGGCCGGAGTACGCCGAATTTTGGGCAATGAAGTGGGCCGACCTGTTGCGTTTGCGGAATAACAAGGTCACGCCGGCGGGCGTCTACAAGTTCCACCACTGGCTGGTCTCGGCCTTGCGAGACAACATGCCGGCCGATCGTTTTGCCCGCGCGTTGCTCACAGCCGACGGCAGCACGTTCGCCAACCCGGCGGCCAACTTCTATCGCACCGCGGCCGACGCCAACGATTGCACCGAGACTACTTCGCAGCTTTTCCTGGGCATTCGCATTCAATGCGCCAAGTGCCACAACCATCCCTTCGAGCGCTGGACGCAGGACAATTACTACGGCATCGGCGCGTTCTTCAATCGCGTGCAAAAGAAGCCGGGCGCCGCTCCCGAAGAGTTGGTCGTGTGGGTGGCTCGTGCCGGCGAAGTGACGCAGCCGCGGACCGGCAAGCAGATGAAGCCGTGGTTGCCGCTCAAGGGAGACGCCGACGTTCCGGGTGACGACGATCGCCGCGAGGCGTTGGCCGCCTGGCTGACCTCGGCCGATAACCCGTTCTTCGCCAAGGTCGAAGTCAATCGGATGTGGGGGCACCTGATGGGGCGCGGGATTGTCGAGCCGGTGGATGACTTCCGCGATTCGAATCCGCCGTCGAGCGCACCGCTGTTGGATCATCTGGCGAAGGACTTTGTGGCGCACGGGTTCGATCGCAAGCACACGATCCGGACGATTTTGAACAGCCGCGTTTATCAGCTCAGTTCGCGAAAGAACGATTTCAACCGGACCGACACTCGTTATTTCTCGCACGCCACGACGCGCCTGCTGGGCGCCGAGCAATTACTCGACGCGATCTGCCGCGTGACGAACGTCGAAGAGAAATACGCCGGACTCCCCAGCGGCACCCGCGCCACGCAGTTGCCCAGCCCCGACGTCGACAACTACTTCTTGAAGGTCTTCGGCCAGCCGGCGCGTGAGACCGCCTGCCAGTGCGAGCGTTCGAGCGATTCGAATCTTTCGCAGGCGCTCCAGATGATCAACGGGCCGCTGGTCCATACCAAGGTCCGAGACGAAAAGAACCGCTTGCGGACGATGGCGGCGGCGACCAAGACCGACTCGGACATCGTCACCGAGCTTTACCTGGCTGCTCTTTCGCGCCCGCCGAGCGAGGCCGAGCTCGCCGCGGCGACCAAGCACGTGTCGGCCGGAACCGACCGGATGCAAGGCCTCGAAGACGTCTGCTGGGCCTTGCTCAACGCCAATGAGTTTTTGTTCCAGCACTAAGCCAGACGACCAACGGCATTGCCAGTGTGCGACTGCTGGCTTGTCCAGCAGTGCGGAACAAGAGTGGAAAACTACGCAGAGTCGAGAGCTTGCAGCGGGCGCCACCAGATAGAGAGTGAGATTTAGATGAGACTCGTTCGTAATACAACGTCGACGTTCTGGGCTGTCGCGGCGGCTTCTTTGTGCGTGTCGCTCTCGTTAGTCATGCCTGACGCTGCAAACGCAGTAGCGGCTGACGAACCCAAGCCCGCAGCGGCAGCCCCCGCTCCGGCTACTCCAGCCACTCCCGCCGCGGCCGCGGCCGCCCCGGTCAGCTTCACCAAAGACATCGCCGGCGTGCTGGTGCAGAAGTGCGGCGCCTGCCACGGGGCGTCGGATCCCAAGGGAGACTACCAGGTCACCACGTTCGAGCTGTTGCTCAAGCCTGGCGGTTCGACTTCGGACTCCATCACCGCCGGCAAGCCCGACGAGAGCGAGCTACTTCGATTGATCTCGTCCGACAATAAAGACGAGCGAATGCCGAAAGACGGCGATCCGCTGCCCAA
>DASXPZ010000226.1:0-1532 GCA_036493275.1 Pirellulales bacterium | reverse complement strand
GCAGCGCGTCGCCCTCGGCGAAATCGAACTTGTCGAGCGGGGCCAATCGGTCGATGGCGCCCAAGATAGCAGCGTGCGCCGCCGACGGATCGACAGACAAGTCTCCGCCCGCTTGTGCATCCAGCAGGACTCTGGCCAACGCTTCGTGCGATACGCCAAGGCGCTCTGGTTGGCCGCTGATCTGCGCGCGTGCGATGAAGGGAGCAAGATCGATGAGCGCTGCTTGCAGTTCTGACAATTCCAATCGACACCCTAGACCCTCCGCCGCCACTTGCAGCAGCGCGACCGGCAGCACTGGACCAGCGCCAGCCGCGGCCAGCGCCGCCAGCACAGGTTGCAGCGTCGCCCGCCAGCGCTCGGGATCCTTCGCAACCAGAATCCCCAGCGCCGAGACACAGACTTCGGTGGCGGTTTGCGCAGGCTTCCATCGTTCGATCAGCGCCGGGTCGAGCGCCGCCATTTCGCCGGCCAGTTTGGCGCACAGCCACGCACCGCCAGCAGTCGCTGCGACTTGTGCGGCGACGTTTGCCGCCAGTCCACGCTTGGAACAATAACGGCGCAGAGATTTTTCGTCTGGCAGGGGTAATTCCAAAATATGCGCGCGAGGCGGGACGCGTTCGAACGAACGCTCGGTCACAATCAGGCGAATAAATGGCAACGCCGGATGGGTCGCGAGCAAGTTATATAACTCGTGAATCGGAGACCAGATTTCAGGCGCCACCTGATCCGATCCGTCGATCGCGATGCGCACCGGGTCGCCTGGTAACAATCGCAGCGGGCCGGCAACCTCGCGAAAAAGCGGATCGAAGCTCTGCCGTTGCTCGTAGGTCGTGGTGACGCAAAATTGAGATTGGGCCTCCTCGAACCCAGCCACGTTCCGCAGCAGTTGGTCGGCCAGCAAAGTAGCGAGGTCCTCGAGGCTGATCGATGGATTCAGCACGATAATCGCATGCAGAAAATCGGCGGGTACTGCGCCCTTCGTCAGCTCGGGTCGCGCCAGAGCGGCCAGCGTCGCTGATTTGCCGACGCCAGATTCGCCAACGATCGCAACGCATTGGTGCGCTTCAATCGCTTGCACGAGCTCGCGCAACGATGGCGTCGGAACGTGCCACTCACTCAACCGCGAGACCTCGACGTCGTTCCATGTCTCAGGCGGGGTGTCCAAAAGATCATCGGACTCGGGCACAGTCCCGGGAGGTGGTCGGTTCACTGGCGATATTCCGGTAGAGAAAATCCAGCCCCAATTCGTATGACACAGGTTTCACGCAGCGAACGAGTATACACTGCCAAACGGCATATTTGGAGCCGCCGCAAGCAACCGACGCCATTGGCGCGCCACGTGTCGGAGTCTGGAAGCGCCGATGCCCGTTCATAGCAGATCTCCTTACGCGTCTGACGGTATATTCAGCGGCGAGCAGTCCTTAGAATCAACTGGGCCAAGGCCGCGATGCTCATCCCCCAAGTGTGGGTCGCGCCGCGGGCTCCATTCCCGATATTTTCCGTCCCAAGGCAAGCCGTATTATGACACGTAT
>DASXPZ010000225.1:0-4484 GCA_036493275.1 Pirellulales bacterium | reverse complement strand
TGATCCGGTTCTGATCGGTCTTGATCTTGTCGAATTTTTTGCGGCAGACCTCGACACCGTCAAAAAAACGATTGATATCGCCGCGGCCGGCCAACAGCAGCTTCTCTCTTTGCTCCGGCGCCAACTCACAGGATGCGGCGATCGAGTCGACCTGCACGTTCAACGACGTGTGGAACCGCTCAAGCGCCTTTTGCGCATTGCCAACTTGATTGAAGACCCATTGATCGAAGGTCTCGTCGTTGACGATAAAACGGGGCTGCAGTACGTTCAGTGCCGGCTCAAGGTCTTCGTCGTCCCACTCGTCGTCGCCCTGCTTTTGGCCCGGGGCCTCCCCGGCAACGTCAACGACGCCGTTGACTTCGATGACAACGTCGGCTTCGACGGCGAACTCCACCTCTCCGCCGACTTCCATCATCTCGAGATCGATGCCGTTGATATCCAGGTCGCCGAGATCCAGGGTGGCTTCGCCGTCCGGCGCCTCTTCGAATATCTCGATGTCGGCCTGCTCGATTTCGGCGGCGGCGGGGGGCGGCGCTAACGGCGGATCTTCCGCAGCCTGCGAGATGGCGCCCCAGGCGAGCAAGAACGCCATTGCGAAGGCAGCGACCCAAAGCCTGGCCGAAACATGCACGCGCGGCGCGAATTGAAACGTCGCACAGCCCTGATCTGTCTGACGAAATCCGACCATCACCTGACCTCCAGCCGATAGACCTCGATCGCTTGTGGGACAGCTTCTTGGGCCCCGTCGGCCGGTCCACTGCCCGGCTCGTCGTCCCAAATCGATTCATCGATCTGGTTGCCGAACAGTCCAAAACCGGAGTAATAGTTCTGCATGGCCTGCTTCGGCGAGCCCCGCCAGACCTGTTGCTGCCGCTCGTTCAACTCGGGCACGATCAGCTTGTCCGGAAGTGTGGGGAACATGTTGTCCAGATTCATCAGCATCTGCGGCGGCATCGACCAGTTAGCGTCCCAATTGCTCGTGAGCGCCACGGACAGCTTTTCTCGCTGCTCGCCCGATAATTGCAAATCACGATCGAGCTTGGAAACGAGGTTCTTGATCACCATGTCTCGCCGCGAAAGCTGCGCTTGCTCGACTTCGCCGTCATAGCGCGCCAACTGCTCGGGCGTGAGGATCGTTTCGAGCCCTGGATGAATCGCTTCTTGTAGAATGACGCGCGGCTCGTTGGAATTCGGCTTCATCGGCGTGATGACGCCATTGACCACGCGCCGACCCGACCGACCGCGCACGAATCGTGCGCTGGCGACGGCGATCTGGTCTTTGGAAAGATCTCGTAACTTCGTCACCTGGCCGGCAGTCGGCTGGCAGACCTCGCGAACGAAATGCATCTCCGCTTTCCACAGCACCCGAAACTGCGGAACAAACTGTTGCTCGGCCTGGGCAAGCGCCTTGGCTTGCTGGGCCTGCGCCTGAATTTGCGCGGCGGGAGCGGCCTTCACGGCGACGGCGGCGGCCGGCTTGGCCTTGGCCGTGGCGGTGACCACCACTTCAGTATCGCGTAGCTCCCAGCGCATGTTGCGCTCTTTCAAGATGGCCGTGAGTGCCTGGCCGAGCGTTCCCTTCTTGATCGACGCCGTAACGGCCGGATCCACCGCCAGGCCGGCGGCCTGGATCGCCTTGCCATCGACCCGAATCGGGATCTCGTACTTCTTCGCAAGATCGGCCACCAGCTTCGAGAGCTCGGTTTTGTCCGCCTGAATGTCCGCGGCGGCCAGCAGCTTGCGGCTGATTTTCTGGAGCATTTCCGGATCGGCCTTTGGCGCTTCGGCCGGAGGAGCGGCCTGGTCAACAGTCAGGGTATAACCGACGGGCGCCTTCGCTGCCTCGGCGACCTTGGCGCCGGCGGTGATCACGACTTCGGTGTCGCGCATCTCCCAGCGCAGCTTGTGTTCTTTGAGCGCCTTCGACAACGCCTGGCCGAGCGTTCCCTTTTTGATCGAAGTGGTAATCGGAACGTCGACCGCCACGCCTGCCGCCTTCAGAGCCTTGTCGTCCACTCGCAGCGGGATTTCGTACTGCTTGGCAACGTCAGCCGCGAATGTAGCCAATGGCTTCTTATCCGCCTGAATGTCCGCGGGCGAAAGCAGCTTGCGGCTGATTTTTTGTAGCGCCTCGCCGTTCTCGGCCTGCGGCGCCGCATCGGCCTGTTCTTCAACCACGTCGAAATGATTCGCGATTACCCACTTCACTTGCGCCAGGCAATTGCTAGCACTGCCGGTGAGCAGCATGGAGATCGCGACGCAAAGCGACGCGACGCGTTTCGGAGAGACAATCATCCTGGCTTGCATTTTGTCGATTCGCTGTGAGTGGGATTGATGACCGTGAATTCGCGCGCGGATCGCAACTTTGTTGATTACGCCGCGCGCAACTCGGTTATTGTCCGCCCGGCTCTCGGTCGAGGCGGTTGAAGTACTCGTCCAAACCGGCGCGGAATTCTTCGGGCAGGCTCTCGCTGGTATCGCCCGTGGCTTGCGAGATACCGTGGTCTTCGCGGACTTCTTTCTGATTCGCGCCAACGCCCAAGAGCGCCAGGGCCGAATCATTGGTCGTTCCGCCGCCGCCGCCGCCAGGGTTCGATCCGCCGCCGCCCCCCTTGCCCGGATTGATGCGCTTCGATTGCAACAATAGCTCGATCGCCTCGGTTTCGGCCGCGATCGCCGGAGAGCCGGTTTCGGGCCGAGCCAGGATGTTCGTTGCTTCGTCCATCACCTGGGCAACCTGCCCGAGAAGCTTCATCTCGTAGCCGAAATCGGTCTGCGAGTCGGCCAATTCACGGATCCGCTGATTGACTTTGACGATTCGGACTTGCAGGTCCTCTTGGGTCTTCGACAACTTGTGGGCCTGCTCCTCGTGCTCGGCCGCTTTCACCGCCGGCCGCGCCTTTTCGGTCACGCGCGTCTCCTCACGGAGATTGACTTCCGCTTCCAGGACTTGCAGGACTTCGAGCACGATCGACGGTGGCAGGCTCCCCTTCGATTTGCAGCCGGGGCAGGCGCCGCAACAGGCCGGGTCGACCAGGTCTTCCGCCCAGCGATCGAGCGTGTCGGACCAGTATTCGCACTGGGCGATCGAGACGCCGGTCTCTTTCTTGATGTCGTCCGAAAGCTGCCGCAACTCGCCGACCACGTCGAGCTTGCGCATTTCGTCGAGCACCGTCTTGAACTTCACGTAATTGCGGCGCTCGAAATAGGCGTGCATGTCATCCATGATCAGCGAGACATTTTCGCTGCTCTTCGCTTCCTGCTTGGTTAGTTCGACCAAGACGTTCGTCGGCTTGGGAGCGATGCGGGCTTCATCCGCGCCGAAGGTATCGCCCACCTGTTCCGACATCCGTCCCGCTACGCTGTTCTGCAGGCGCGAGGCGGCCTTGAGTCGCTTGACGAGCGTGCTTCCTTCGAGATTCGCCAGCACGCGGTTCAATTCCTCGGTGATCCGCTCGAACTCGGCCAGCAAGTCCTGCTGTTGACGCACCGCTTCGTCCACCGCCTCGCGCGGAGGCGCCGCCGCGGGGGGCTTCTTGGGCGCCACGCCGGTCAGCGCAGTTTGCGCCAGCGTCAGCCGCGGATTGGATGGCTTGGCCTTATTCTCCGGCGCCGGCTCATCCTCCTTCTTTTTGCCGCCGCCCAATTGCGAAGACTCACGATCGACGACCGTCGGCACGGTCGGCTGGTCTTTCTTCGGCTCAGTCGAAGTCTTTTTCCCTTCGCCGCCGGGATTGTCTCGATTCTGACCCGCCTGCTTCGACTTCGGGCCTCCGGTCGCCGCCACGCTGGGCGATTGCGAAGCCTGCTTCAGCAGATCGGCCACCGAGGGCATGCGATTGCCCGATATGTCTTTGAGAATTTGCAGCATCTCGGCCCAGGTTTCGAGATGCCCCACGCCGAATTCCGGATTGCGCGCGGCCTGCTTAACCAGGTCCTCACCGTTCACCACCAGGTTCGAGAGGCGGCGACCGTTGGCCCGCTCGGCCGTTGACTGGGCTTCGATCCGGCGGCGGTTGTCAGGCTGGTCCAACTCGGCGTCGGTCAGCTCGCGTAGTTGCTTGTTCGTCTCATGCAACTGCAACTCGCGGTCGCGAACTTCGAGCGCCTGACGATGCCATTTGCTCAATTGCTCGGTCAGCCAGATCGCGTGCTGTTCGGCGTTGAGGACATAGAGCGTGAAAACCGGCGAGTAGACTCGCTTGCGGCCCGGCAGATAATCTTCGGCAAAGACTCTTAGCTCGATCGGCTGCGGCTCAATGCCCAGATTTTTGGCCGAGAAGGCGCCGGAGACTTCCAACTCTTCTTTGTCGTGACCGCCGGCTGAGAGCATCCGCTCCCCCTTGGCCGGCTTGCTAACGGCGACGTCGGGAAGCCCCTTCCATTCCAGACCGACTTGTCGGACGCCGAAATCGTCGCGGGCTTTGACCTTGAAGATCAACGTCTCGGTGTCGAGCACCACGCGCTGCCGTGGGAGATCCTCG
>DASXPZ010000224.1:0-2615 GCA_036493275.1 Pirellulales bacterium | reverse complement strand
AGAAGCTTCAGTCGACGGGGTCGCCAGGCTCCCGCCGAGCAAGCAGCGCGCTCGACGTCACATCCGTGTGAATCGCAACGCTCAGATAACGATTCTATTTTCGCCTTTTCCCTCAAAGCCTCAAGCCTCCAGCGATGAGCCCCTCCGCGGATAAACCGGTCGATCCAGCCGTCGCGCTCTTCGGGCGACATCCGCGCTCCTTCGAAGAGAACCGCTTCGTTTATCCGGTCGTCAGCCGGCGGTCTGGCGGGGTTTCGATTGGCGTGAACCTCAATCCCGACAAGATCTGCAACTTCGATTGCATCTATTGCCAGGTCGATCGGGTGCGCGAGAGCCAGGTCCGCTTTGTCGGGCAGGGGCAACTGCTGGCCGAACTCGATCAGATGTTGTCGCTGGTCACGAGCGGCGAACTGTTCGAACATCCGCGGTTCCGCGATACGCCCGCGCGATTGCGGCGGCTGAATGATATCGCCTTCAGCGGCGACGGCGAGCCGACGACGTATACCGATTTCGACACGCTCGTCGAATCCTGCGCCGAGGTGAAGCGCCGCCACGGCCTGGACGACGTGAAGATGGTGTTGATCACCAACGCCAGCATGTTCCACAAGCCGGTCGTGCAGCGAGGGCTGGCAATCCTGGACCGCAACCAGGGCGAAATCTGGGCCAAGCTCGAAGCCGGCACCAATGAGTACTTTCATCTCGTCGATCGCACGAGCATACCGCTGCGTCGGATTGTGGACAACATCACGCTGGCGGCGCGCGAGCGCCCGGTGGTGATCCAGGCGCTGTTCATGCGAATCGAAAACGTTCCTCCGTCGACCGCCGAGCTCGAAGCGTTTTGCGATCGCTTGAACGAGATTATCGCAGGCGGGGGGAAAATTCGTCTCGTGCAGATCTACACCGTGGCGCGCAAGCCGGCCGAAGCGACAGTGACGCCACTTGCAGACGCCGAAGTCGACGCGATCGTCGAACTGGTGCGATCGCGCACGGGACTTGCGGCCGAGGCGTTCTACGGATCCGCGGCCGATAGCGCGCCTTCGCTCGCGTAAGCGGCGGAGTTTGCGTCGCAACTCTCGCGCCTTTTTGCTTCGTCCCCCGGTTGGAATGAACTAACTCCAACGCCGGCAAGGAGGTGGCGAAATCCGATTTCCCCAGGCGTTTTCCCTTTCTGCTGCTGGTATAATTACGCCGTGATCGAGGCAGAAACGGTTTTGGGGTGAACCAGTTGGGCTTATGGCCTATCTTTGTTGGCAGAATTCTCTGTTGAGGAGCGTACGCCGAATCAAAGCGGCAAATCGCGACGAATTGCCAATATCTCGGCCGACCGGACGAATTGGCATTCGACGCTGCTCACCAAGGGCGCGAAGCGAAATGAGCGCCCCGCCGAAGGGCGAGTCGACAGTCGCGGCTCGCGTCTCTGGTCTGCTCTCACTTGCGTTCCACAGGAGTGAAGGAGGGGTTCAATGAGTTGGGTGTTTGCCGTCTGTAGCGTGATCGGTGGCACGGTCCTGGTCTGTCAGTTCTTGATGACGCTGATCGGATTGGGGCACGCGTTCGGCGACGTCGGCGGTGGTCACGACGTGGGGCACGGCATGGGACACGACGGCGGCCATGACGCCGGGCACGACGCGAACCATGAATCGACCGACGATCAACATTCGCACGGCTCAAGCTGGTTGTTTGGCGTGCTCACGTTTCGCACGGTCGTCGCGGCGCTGACGTTTTTCGGTCTGGCCGGTCTGGCGGCCGAAGCGAGTCAACTGAACGCGGAAACGACTTTTCTGATCGCCCTGGCGGCCGGAACGAGCGCTCTGTATGGCGTACACTGGATTATGCAGAGTCTCTCACGCCTGCGGGCAGATGGCACGGCGCGGGTCGAGCGAACCGTCGGTCGGCCGGGGAGCGTCTATTTGCGGATTCCCGGCGCCATGCAGGGAACGGGCAAAGTGACCGTGAATCTGGGTGATCGCACCGTGGAATATCAAGCGGTCACGGCCGGCGGCCCCTTGCCGACCGGCGCAAGCGTTGTCGTGACAGCCGTCATCAGTAGCGACGTACTCGAAGTCAAAGCGGTTCAACCCGCCCTGGAGCCAACACATGTCTGAAGTATGGAACGTTCTCGCGGTTACTCTCGACGCCAAAGCCTATCTGGGGATCATCGCCGCCTTTATTGCGTTGGTCTTCTTCGGGTTCATCGTGCTGCTCACGCGCCGCTACAAGCGCTGCCCCAGCAACCGCGTGCTGGTGATCTATGGAAAGACGGCCGGCGGTGTCGCCAGTCGCTGCATTCACGGTGGGGCGGCGTTTGTATGGCCGCTAATTCAGGACTCGGCCGAGCTAAGCCTGGAGCCGATGCAGATCGAAATCCCGCTGCGCGGCGCGCTATCGATCGAAAACATTCGCGTCAACGTGCCGAGCGTCTTTACCGTCGCCATCGGCACCAGTCCCGAAGTGATGCAGAACGCGGCAATTCGTCTGCTGGGGCTGGGAGGCAAGCAGATTTCGAAGCAGGCCGAAGACATCATCTTCGGCCAGTTGCGGCAAGTGATCGCTTCGATGCGGATCGAAGACATCAATCGCGACCGCGATAAGTTTTTGGAAAGCATCCTCAGCTC
>DASXPZ010000223.1:0-8062 GCA_036493275.1 Pirellulales bacterium | reverse complement strand
CTCGTGCGCAGTCGCCGATTAACATCCAAATCAAGCCCCTTTGCGCTATGACGATTGCAACCCCACCAGCAACGTTATCGATTTCTGTCCAGCGGCCACGAATCGAGTCGCGTCGTATTGAGCCCGCTCGCGGCTGGCCAGAGCTGGCGCTGGGCGAATTGTGGGAGCATGCCGAACTGCTGGGCTTCTTTGTCTGGCGAGATATCAAGGTCCGCTATAAGCAAACGGTCTTCGGCCTCGCCTGGGCCGTAGTGCAACCTCTGGCAACCATGATCATGTTCAGCGTTGTCTTTGGACGCCTGGCAAAGCTCGATTCCGACGGCGTTCCTTACCCGGCCTTCAGTCTGGCGGGCTTGCTCCCCTGGATGTTGTTCTCGAGCGGGTTGACGCAGGCCGCAGGGTCGCTCGTCGGCAATGTGAACCTGCTGAACAAGGTCTACTTTCCGCGGATGCTACTGCCGATCTCGAACGTCTTGGCTGGCCTGGTCGACCTGTGCGTCTCGCTACCGATTTTGTTGGCCGTGCTGCTCTGGTGTGGCATGCTCCCGGGGTGGAATTTGCTGTTGCTGCCGATACCGCTGGCGCTAATCATTGTCGCGGCAACGGGGGCCGGTCTGTGGTTGGCGGCGGCCAACGCGCAATATCGCGATATCCGCTTCGTGTTGCCGTTTCTGGTTCAGCTCTGGATGTATGGCACGCCGATCGTCTATCCGCTGAGTCTTGTGCCGGCGGGGTGGCGGACGATCGCGGCGCTCAACCCACTTGTCTCCGCCTTATCGCTATTTCGGTATGCAGTGTTGGGAGTCGGCGCGCCGTCCGTCGCGGCGGTGGTTGTCTCCGCCTGCTCGGCCACATTTTTATTGGTGAGCGGCGCCTGGTATTTTCGCGCGACCGAACGCTCATTTATCGACACCATCTGAGCTCATTTGCGAAACGCCCGCCGTGGCCAATTCAGGCGCCCTGTCCACCCTGTCCACCCTAGCCGGCCGAAACTCGGCATTCGTTTGGAACGACCAACATGGATGAATGGGCGCTGCGAATCGAGGGATTGGGCAAGCGATATCGCAGTCTTCCTGGCGCTCGCAACACAGTTTCAGCGCGAGACCGTCTGAATGCTGCAATGCTGCGCCCCTGGCAGCGGCTGATGGGAAGACCGCCCGACGCAGCGCCGGACGCTAGCGTCGGCGGGTTCTGGGCCCTGGCGGACGTCTCGTTCGACGTCCGGCCGGGCGAGGCCCTGGGCGTGCTGGGACACAACGGATCGGGCAAGAGCACGCTGCTGCGGATTCTGGCTCGCGTTACGAGCCCGACGACCGGTTCGGTCGACGTGCGTGGTCGCGTGCGCGCCTTGCTCGAAGTGGGTACAGGCTTTCATCACGAACTGAGCGGGCGCGAGAACATCTACCTCAGCGGCGCCATTCTCGGCATGCGGCGAGCAGAAATCCGCGCAAACTTCGACGAGATCATCGCGCTATCGGGCGTGGAGAGGTTTTTGGATCTTCCGGTCAAACGCTATTCGACCGGAATGGCGCTGCGTTTAGCTTTTGCCGTCGCTTCGCATCTGCAAAGCGATATTTTGCTGCTAGACGAAATCCTCGCCGTCGGAGACGCCGCATTTCAGCGCAGTTGCTTGGAAAGAGTCCAGCAACTAGTAAAGCAAGGCCGGACCATTCTCATCGTATCGCACGATGTTTTTGCGGTGCGGGCGCTTTGCCCAAGGGCCGTTTTGCTCGAAGCAGGCCGCGTGGCGCATGTCGGCCCAACCGAGCAAGTGATTGAGCGGTACTCGAAATCGACGCTGGCGGCCTGATTTTTCTGCCGCGGCAAAGATGCTAGCAGTGATGCGCAAACCAGAACCGATTCGGCGTTGACGACTTGCGTCCGAGCGGATAATCTTCGCGACCTTCCCTCGTCGCAAGGACTGGAACGGCTCGGGCGCTCCCAGGAGTGTTTTGCAACGTGATTGGCATTTCTGACACCGCGGCCGCTGCCCAGTCCCCCGACCCGAATGCAGCCGCTCGCCCAACGTCGCCTGCGGACTCTTCTCCTCCAAGCTCATCGGCCCAGTCGCAACGTCCTAGCGCAAGCGCTGCCAAACGCCACGCCAGCGCCGAACTCGATCTCGACGTGGGGATGATCTATACCAACGACGCACACTACATGACGCCATTGGTTCAATCGATGGCCTGCAGTGGCGATGGGTTGAAGATGCGCTTGATCCTGGTCGATAACGCCTCGACTTATGGCGTTGAGACCTGGGGGGAGCCCTTCGAACGCACCACTATTATCAAGAACACCAAGCGGTTGGGCTATGCCCCCAATCTGAATCGCATTCTGGCCGCCAGCGAAGCGCGGTACGTGCTGCTGTTGAACACAGACATGTACTTTGATCCGCAACAGCAGACCTTGGCAAATATGACGGCGTTCATGGATCGCAATCCTACGTGCGGACTGAGCGTCTGTCGGGTTCTACATCCCGATGGCAGCGAAGGCTACTCGGCGAGACGGTTCCCCACCTGGCGGTCGATCGTTAGCCGGCGTCTGTCTCGCGCGCACCTATTTCCGCACGCCTTGCATGAGCATCTTTATTTGGATCGCGACCTGACGAGCAGCTTCGCCTGCGACTGGGTCAGCGGCTGTTTTATGATGATCCGCACCGAGGCCATCGCCAGCGTCGGCAATTTTGATCTGGGGTTCGTCAAGTATTTCGAGGACGTCGATTTCAGCCTGCGAATGGCGCTGGCGGGTTGGCAAGTGATGTATCACGGCGAAACGCATTGCTTTCATCACGAGCAGCGAGCCAGCGCCCGTCTTTTCTCAAGCGACGCCTGGCGGCATTGCCGTTCGTACGCTCGCTGGCTGCGAAAATGGACCTTGCGCGGTGGCTACTTGAGCCGCGCCCAGGAAGCCCAATCGGCGATCGATTGCGTCCCGAGCACGGATATCGCTACGGAGGCCCCGCGGCCCCATTGGGCGGCCAGTAATCGTTCAGCCGCCTCAATCCCTGGCGAACGATCGAGGGTCTAGCTCGCAGTTGGTCGAGCCACTTTGGGCCGTGCTGCGCTGCCCTCACTCGCGGCAAAATGGCGACCGTTCTTTTCGCGGTATGCTACAGAGTCGGGCCGGCGTGCGCGAACCATAGCGCCGGAGCAAGGCTCTCCGACAGGGCCGCTCTCTCTTTCGTCCTCACACGACGCAATCAGTCGGCGGTTTCTCCTGTGGTTGATGCCCGCGGGAACGCGTCGTTTAGCGCAAACAGCTTCGGCCCCAATGACCCCGGCTCCGTAAGGGGTCGCCGATCATTGCCTCCCTGCGTACGATACGGAACCGATGCAAGATAACGAACAATTCCTGTTTCTCAAGACGCTCGCGGTCGTCCTCTGTACCGCGGCGGTAACGACGATTGTCTTTCAGCGCCTCCGCCAGCCCGTGGTGCTGGGGTATATGCTGGCCGGGATGATCGTCGGGCCCTACGTGGCGATTCCGCTCACGGCCGACGTCAACATCGTGGGGACCCTTTCCGAGTTGGGTGTGATTCTGTTGATGTTCTCTTTGGGAACCGAGTTCAGCCTGCAAAAACTGCGGCGCGTGGGGCCCAAGGCGTCGCTGATCGCGATCTTGCAATGCAGCTTCATGCTCTGGACAGGTTATCTCGTCGGCCAGGCGTTCGGTTGGCATTGGCTGCCGAGCCTGTTCGCAGGCGCCATGATCTCGATTTCCAGCACCACGATCATCATCAAGGCCTTCGGCGAACAGCACGTCAAAGGGGAGTTTACCGACCTGGTGATGGGCGTGCTGATCGTCGAAGACTTGATCGCCATCCTGTTGATCACGATCCTGACAACGCTCAGCGATGGCGGCGATCTGAGCCTCGCTGAGCTGGGAGTGGCCGCCGGCAGGCTGTTTGGATTCCTGGCGGCGCTGGTGATCGCCGGATTGTTGATTGTTCCGCGCCTGATGCGCTACGTCGTCCGCCTGGATAAGCCGGAGACAACTGTCGTCGCTGCCGTGGGATTGGCCTTCGGCGTGGCGCTGTTGGCGATGTACTTTCATTACTCGGTCGCGCTGGGGGCGTTTATCGCCGGCAGCCTGGTGGCCGAATCGGGCGTCGCCCGCCGCGTTGAACACCTGGTGCAACCGGTGCGCGACATGTTCGCCGCGATCTTTTTTGTCTCCGTAGGGATGCTGATCGATCCAAGCATGATCGCGGCCCATCCCGGAGTCAGCCTGGCGTACCTGGTGGTCGTCGTGTGCGGCATGATTCTGTCAGTCACGCTTGGCGCCATTCTCACAGGCCATAGCGTTCAGACTTCAGTTCGCACGGGAATGAGCATGGCCCAGATCGGCGAGTTTTCGTTCATCATCGCCAGCCTGGGAATGCTCAATGAAGAAGCCTCCGACACGCCCCTTTACGCCATCGCCGTCGCGGTCTCGGCCGTCACCACGCTCCTCACTCCCTGGTTCATCCGCTGGGCGGAGCCGGTGGCAAAGTTAGTCGATCGCAAGTTACCGCGGCCCTTGCAAACCTTCGTGGCGCTCTATGGGTCATGGATCGAACACATGCGTTCCGACAAGCAAGACGCCGTCGAGATTTCGCGGACGCGGCGGTTGGTGCGATGGCTAGCCGTCGACGCGGTGGTGGTGGCCGCGATCGTGATCGGGGCGTCGGTCGAATTGAATTCGATCGGGGAGTTCCTGGAGAGCCGGTTGCAGATTTCCAGTCGCTCGGCCACTTTCGCCGTCCTCGGCGGCGCCATTCTCGCCTCGGCGCCTTTCTGGATCGGCATGATTCGCACCACCCGATTTTTAGGGCAGGAATTGGCCAATCGGGCCTTTCCGGCGGTCGGCGCCGGAGCGCTCGACACGGCCGACGCCCCGCGTCGCCTGTTGGTCGTGACATTGCAATTGCTGATCGTGATGGTCGTCGGCGCGCCGCTGGTCGCCGTCACGCAACCTTTTGTGCCTGCGCTGCAAGGCGCGCTGATTCTGTTCTTGTTCGCAGGCTTATTGGCTATATCGTTCTGGCGGAATGCTACCAATTTGCAAGGGCACGCCCGAGCCGCGGCTCATGTCGTCGCCGAACTGTTAGCGCAACAATCGCGCGAAGGAGAGGCGGTGATTGCGCAGAAGACGTCAACCGAGTTGGAAGGAGTCTTGGTCGGGCTCGGCTCGCCGGAGCGGGTAACGCTTCCCGCGGACAGCCCTGCTGTTGGCAAGACGTTGGCCCAAATCAATCTTCGTGGATTGACCGGCGCCACGGTGTTGGCGGTGGTGCGAGGCGAAGAGACGGTGCTGGTTCCGGTCGGCAAGGAGACGCTGCTCGCCGGAGACGTGCTGGCGCTCGCCGGCAGCAAGGAATCAATCGAAGCGGCCACCGAATTGCTGCACGGTACGCGCGGGGAACACGAGATTGCCGCAATCGGCTGAGAGAGCCTGCCGGTTGGAGATTCTTATTCCTTCTCCCCACGGGAGAAGGTGGCTTGCGCAGCAAGACGGATGAGGGCCGGCGCCGCTCATACGTCGCACTAATTGGAAAACCCTAACCCGCATCTCCCTCACCCTGCCCTCTCCCGGCGGGAGAGGGGTTCACGCGATTACGGTGAGAGAAAACTTGCACGCTTACGCTTCGGGCGTGAAGCCGAGCACGATGTTGAACTTGGCCGCCAGTTCGCCGATCTTCGATCCTTCGATCGGGGCGAAATCGACCATCACCGATTCGCGCGCTTTGGGGTCGCGGATCGCGCGGAGCACGCCGTCGCGCTCGTTGTTCGGGTCCCCTTTGATATAGCACTGCGTGGTGAACTTCTCTCGTCCCTTCACCTTCACTTGCACGTGAATGTGGGGCGTGCGTCCGGGGTACGCGACCGGCTTGATGGTG
The DNA here is from genome assembly GCA_036493275.1 of Pirellulales bacterium. Classification (GTDB taxonomy): domain Bacteria; phylum Planctomycetota; class Planctomycetia; order Pirellulales; family JACPPG01; genus JACPPG01. Next base: position 2,184 of record DASXPZ010000223.1, on the reverse strand, counting down.
CGGAAGCCGTAGTCCCCCTTCGATCCAGTCAGAAATCGACCGAAACCCTGAAAGTTGGCGTCGCGCTTATCTCGATTGCCGCTGCCTGTGTGGAGATACGCGCCGTGGGCGTCGACCTGCCAGATTTCAACCAGCGCGTTACGGATCGGATTGCCGCGAACGTCGAGGACCTGGCCTGACAGATACGTTATTTCGCCGACGGCCGGAGTCAGATCGTCGTTGATCACTAGCAGGTCGTTATCGGTGTCGAGCGGCAGCTTGTCCGGATAGAAAGGACCTTCCATCTGGGCCGCAGTTTTCATCAATTCTTCGGCCAACGCGCCGCGCGTGGTCCACAGGGTTGCCCCGCCGGCAGCGACCGCGCCCATAAAATGACGTCGAGTCCAGAACGAATTGAATTCGGACATGCGAATTACCTCCGCCGAAATGTGCGAACCGTGACCGATCCGAGATGAGCGACGCTACGAGCCAATAGTTTATTCAGTATATGCGCAATGGCATGAGGCAGGCCATGCGGAAACGATTGATGGCTATTTTTTGGCCTGCGCGGCGGCCGCGCGGCGCGAAAGCTCCTCGGGCGAGACGTCTTCAATATGGGTGGAGATCCACCAGTAATTGCCCGCAGGGTCCATCACGCCGCCGCTTCGATCGCCATAGAACTGATCGGTCGGCTCCGAGAGGGAGGTCGCGCCCGCCTTGATGGCCTGATGGAACGTCGCGTCGGTGTCGGTAACGTACATGTAGATGCAACTTGGCCGGGCGGGCCATTCGTCGCGGGCTTCGCCCATCATCACCATCGAATCGCCGATGCGGATCTCGGCGTGTCCAACCGTGCCGTCGGGATGGAGATGTCGGGCGATTTCTTGTGCCCCAAAGGCCTGCTTGCAAAATTCGACCAGTTGAGCGACCCCCTTGATCAGCAGGTAAGGCGTCACTCGATGGTAGCCGTCAGGAATGGGTTTGACCGCCATGATTCAACTCCTGTTAAGCGGACGATGGGTCTGCGATGTTTTGGAAGGGGGCCGATTCTTGACTCGCCTGGACGCCGATCGGACATCGCGGCGCAGGAAGCCAGGGCCTTCGCCCAGACGCCAATATAAACGACTTGCGTTTTAACACGACCGTCAAGGCCCGGCCATCCGGAATCCGGAAGTCTGCCGGGGATCGCTTGCCAGTCCATTGGCGGCGTTTTATGATCCTTTTGCCGCTCGCCGGGGACCACCATCCCGGCAGCGTCCCACCCGACCCTCACTCGCCGAATCCTTCAACCGCTTGGTCGAGCCTCTGATGCATGCTTCTGCTTCCCCTTCGGAACCGTTTCGGCTGACAGGCGTTCAATGGCTGATCTGCGTGATCGCGTCGATTGGCTTCGCCTTCGACATCTATGAACTGCTGATGCTGCCGTTGATCTTGCCGTCGGCGTTGGCGGAGTTTGGCATTGCTCCGGGTAGCGACGCTTTTGTTTGGTGGAAAGGAATGATGTTCTTTGCTCCGGCCTTCGTCGGTGGCGTGTTTGGCCTGCTCGGTGGTTATCTGACAGACCGACTAGGCCGCCGGACCGTGCTCACCTGGAGCATTCTGCTGTATGCGTTCTCCGCGTTCGCAGCCGGCTTCAGCACCAACCTGTGGATGCTGCTCTTCTTCCGCTGCACGACATTTATCGGCGTCTGTGTTGAGTTTGTTGCCGCCGTGGCGTGGCTGGCCGAACTGTTCCCTCAGCCAGATCGCCGCGAGCGCGTGCTGGGCTACACGCAAGCGTTTTCGTCAATCGGCGGATTGCTTGTGGCCGGAGCAAACGCGATCGTCGTCGCCTATGCGGGCGCGGACAAGGGCTGGTTTCCGGCCATTAGCATCCCCGACTTCTTGACGCCTCTGATGGGAAGCATCGCGGCGGAACATCAGTACGAACCGTGGCGCTATACCTTGATGTCGGGATTGATTCCGGCAATCCCGTTGATCTTCATTCGACCCTTCCTACCGGAAAGTCCGATCTGGGCCCAAAAGCGCGCCGCGGGCACCTTGAAGCGGCCCAGCATTTTGGAACTTTTTACGCCGGCCCTGCGCCGCACGACGATCGTCACCACGCTGATGTTCGCATGCAGTTACGGCGCGGCGTTTGGCGCCATCCAGCAGATCCCGGACATTATGCCGTCCGTGCCTGAAGTCAAAGAGCAGATGAAGGAC
>DASXPZ010000222.1:0-4037 GCA_036493275.1 Pirellulales bacterium | reverse complement strand
GCCATCCAGGGATTCAGCGAGTCGTTGCGGGCCGAACTCTCAGGACAGGGGATCGATCTGCTGGTCGTCAGCCCCGGGCCCACGCAGTCGGAATTCTGGCAATCGCTGGTCGAGGTCCAGCAAGGCGTAGGGAGTCGCGGCGAGGGCGCCATCAGCGTCGACGCCGTCGCCCGGCGGATCGTTCACGCCATGCGGCGCGGTCGGCACGAGATCATCCCCAGCAGCCGCGGCCGATTCCTGGTATGGCTCAATCGTCTCTCGCCGCGCCTGGCCGACACGCTGGTGGCGCGGTTTGGTTAAACGGCAATACCTGAGATGGCGCCAGCGAAACGCCTACTTACCCCAGGCTATCTTGGGCCGCCCCGTTAGCCTCAGGGCTTTTGCATCCACAAAAACCCTCCCTTTCAGCAGCGGGCTGAGATACACTAATTCCTTACGGCTCATCCGCGCCGTCCCGCCCGTCCCTACAACCTTCCTTCACTTGCATCTTTACGGAGTCTTTGCGCATGTCGCCACTCTCACGCCGCCGTTTTTTGGAAGACTCGATGTTCGCCACGGCCGCTGCACTGGCGGCTGGCGCGCTGCCGGCTCGCGCCGCAGACGATAACCAGCAGAGCAAAAGCCCTAATGAAAAGCTCGGCGTCGCGTGCGTGGGAGTTAATGGTCAGGGGAATAGCCACCTGGGAGCCTATTCTCGACGCAAGGACACCGAGGTCCTGTATGTTGTCGACGTCGACGAATCGGTCGGTCGCAAGCGCGTCAAGGAAGTGGCCGAGCGTCAGGGGCGCGAGCCGAGGTGGGTACCCGATCTGCGCCAGATGCTCGATGACAAGAGCGTCGACATCGTCACCACGGCCACGCCAAATCATTGGCATTCGCTCGTCGGCATTTGGGCGATGCAAGCTGGTAAGGACGTCTACGTCGAGAAGCCGGTGAGCCACAACGTGAGCGAAGGGCGCCGCATGGTCGAAGCGGCCCGCAAGTATGGCCGCATCTGTCAGACCGGCACGCAATGCCGCTCGCAACAAGGCACGATCGACGCCATCCAATACGTGCAAGGAGGCAAGATCGGGCCGGTGCTGGTCTCGCGAGGGCTGTGCTATAAGCGCCGCAAGTCGATCGGCCCGGCTGGCAAGTATAACCCGCCGGCTAGCGTGAACTACGATCTGTGGTCTGGCCCAGCGCAGGTAAAGCCGCTAACTCGGGAGAAGCTGCATTACGACTGGCATTGGCAGTGGGATTACGGCAACGGCGACTTGGGGAACCAGGGGATCCACCAGATGGATATCGCCCGCTGGGGCCTGGGTGTCGACACGCTTTCAACCGGCGTGGTGAGCTACGGCGGCCGGTTCGGCTACACCGACGCCGGCGAGACCGCCAACACGCAAGTCATCATGCACGACTACGGCGACAAGTCGCTGGTCTTCGAAGTCCGCGGATTGGAGACGAAGGAACTCAAAGGCGCCAACGTCGGCGTGATCTTCGAAGGGACCGACGGTTATGTCGTACTGACCAGTTACACCTCGGGCGCCGCCTTCGATCCCGAAGGGAAGCTGATCACGAAGTTCGAAGGGGGTGGCGACCATCACGACAACCTGGTCAAAGCGGTCCGCAGCCGCAAGTTCGAAGACCTCAACGCCGACATCCTGCAAGGGCACCTGTCGAGCGCGCTCTGCCACCTGGGCAACATTTCGTACCGACTGGGCTCGAAGATCAACATGAAGGACGCCGAGGCCCGCCTGGCGACCAACGATGGCGCTGCCGAAACGTTCGAGCGCTTCAGCGATCATCTGAAAGACAACGGGCTGCCGGCGGACAAGGTCGAGCTCGGCTTTGGGAAGGAGCTGCGCTTCGACCCGAAGGAAGAAAAGTTCATCAACGATTCCCAGGCAGATCAAATGCTGACGCGCGAGTACCGCGCGCCGTTCGTCGTGCCTGCGGCCGGCAAAGTGTGAGTTGATCGCGACGGGAAAAATCAGAACTTGAAAACGGGCTCACCCGACTCTTCATCGGGTGGGCCCTGTCTTGCGCACTGCCGCTTGCGCAAGGTTAACACGCAAAAGCTGGTTCGCGCTCCAATCGCGCCGCGTCGCCGTGGATCGTTTCGAGCTGTCGCCAGCGGTGCGGAATATTGCGCATCAGCAGGCCGCAATCGAACTCGACCGAGCCGGGCGGGAAACGCGCGCGATCCGCGAAATAACTGGAGAGGACTTTGCTCACCGCCAGCGGCGCAACCTGCCAACGGTCGCAATCGAGTTCCAGCCCTTCGTAGCGAGCGGGCGATCGCATAGGCGAATAGCCGCAAGCGCCGGCCTCGAAGAATCGGCTCGCCTCGTCGAGCGACGCGAAGAGCGAAGATTGAAAACGCTCGGTCGCGGAAGCGTCGACCGAGATCTTCGTTTCGTGATCGGTGCTGTTCACGTCGATACAGAGGCGTCCGTCGGCTTCCTCGACCCCGAATCTCGCGCGATGATGAACGCCGGGAAATAGCCGCCCGCCGGCCAGTAGCGTTGCCAACGAGTTCGTGTCGCGCCGCGGCACGTAAACCCCTTGCCGCCGCTCTCCTTTTTCATTCCACTCGACCGCGATGCGATGCGCAACATTTTCCGACCGCAGGCCGAGCCAAGCGGGGAGCGCCGATGGTCGCACGTCGCGCAACCGAATCAGACAGATCCCGGCCACGCCGGAACCATCGATCAATCGCGGCTCGAACGGCGGCGGCAACTGCCGTGCAAGAACGTCGGCGTCGACCCGAAAGTTCAGCAATATCCGCCGCTCGATCACGCCAGAAATCACGGGCATCCACATGGCAAGCTCCTCGGCCGATTACAAGAATCGTCAGAACAAGGATAAGACCGCAGAGGAAGCCTCGCATTAACCGGCAAACATGGGGTTCTGCAGGGGTCGACCGAATACAGTCATATCGACGCGAGCACGGCGGCCGCTTCGTCGCAGAGGCGCTGTGCTTCGGCCGCCGTCGGCGCTTCGGCGATCGCGCGGACGATCGGTTCGGTGTTGCTTGCCCGAACTAGCAGCCACTTGCCGGGCCAATCGAGACGCAGGCCATCGAGCCGGTCGGTCTTGGCGTCGGCAAAATGGCGCGAGAGAGCGTCGAGCCCGGCGGGAATCTTGGCCGGCGAGAGCGCGATCTTCGTTTTCACGATCTCGTAGCGCGGCAGCTCATCGGCCAACTGGCTGATCTTCATTTTTCTGGCGGCCATGGCGTCGAGCACCAGGGCCATCGAGACGAAGCTGTCGCGCACGAGCACCACGCGGGGATCGATCACGCCGCCGTTTCCCTCGCCGCCCAGCACCGCGCCGTGCAATCGCATCGCGTCGACCACGTTCGCCTCGCCCACCGCCGAACGAAAGAACGGCGCCCCGTAGCGCGCGGCCAGATCTTCGGTCATGCGGCTGGTCGAGCAGTTGGTGACTACGGGGCCGGGCGTGGCGCGCAACACATGGTCAACGCAGATCGCCGGCGTGTACTCTTCGCCGATGTAGCGCCCCTGCTCGTCGATGATCGCCAGACGGTCGGCGTCGGGATCCTGGCAAAAGCCAACGTCGCAGCCGGTCTGGCGGACGCGCAGCAGCACGCTTGCAAGATTTTCGGCCGTCGGCTCCGGCGTGTGTTCGTACCGCCCGTCGGGCTGTTCGCCGTGGATGGTCACGCGGCAACCGAGCGCTTCGAGCAGGCGTCGTCCCAACAGGCTGCCGGCGCCGTGATTCGAGTCGAGCAAAACGCGGAAGGCAGCTTTGCGAATTCGCTCTTGCTCGACGGTCGCCAGCACGAGTTCCAAGTGGCGCGACGTGGCGTCCGCGCACGCAACCGGCCGACCGAGGGCGTCGTGCCGCGCCCAATGGATAACGCCGGCGCGATAGGCGTCGAGTACTTTTTGGCCCGCCGCGGCCGGAATCACGCGCCCTTCGGCCGAGAAAAGTTTGATTCCGTTATATTCGGGCGGGTTGTGGCTGGCTGAAATTTGAATGCCGCCGGCGGCGCGCAATTCGCGCACCAGCACGCCGGCGGTGGGCGT
>DASXPZ010000221.1:0-2625 GCA_036493275.1 Pirellulales bacterium | reverse complement strand
GCCTGGGACACGCACTTCTATCATTACTCGCTGATGAGGGAACAGCTCTGCCCCGGATTCGATCGCGCCTTCAGCGCGCTGGTGACTGATCTGGAAGCGCGCGGGCTGCTGGATGAAACATTGATCGTCTGCACCACCGAGCATGGCCGCACGCCCAAGATCAGTAGCGCGCAAGGGGGCGGGCGAGACCATTGGGCCCGGGCGTACTCGTCGGTGCTGGTCGGCGGCGGGGCCGCGCGGGGGAAAGTCGTCGGCCGGACCAACGCCATCGGCGGAGAAGTCGACGAGACGCCGATCTCGCCCAAGGATATTCTGGCGACCGTCTACCACCTGATGGGCGTCGACCCGCAGACTTTGATCCACGACCGGCTGGGTCGCCCGATGCCGATCGGCGGCGAAGGACGCGTCGTGCCGGAATTGCTGGCATGATCGGGCAGATTGTAATGTTCGATAATGTCGTCTATGCACTGCTGGACAAGCCAGGACAAGCCAGCAGTGGCACACTTTTACGTGGCAAAACGGACGCTGCTGTAGTCTTCGATCTCGTTGAATTGCTCCCTGGAGCTTTGCTGGCATGAGCCTGATTCTGTTTCTGATCGGGCTCGTGCTGATTGTGGTGGCGCTGTACGACGGCTTCGAGACGATGGTCCTGCCGCGTCGCGTGACGCGAGTGCTACGACCGGCGCGGCTCTATTATCGCGTCGTCTGGAGAACCTGGAGATTCTTCTCGCGGCTCTTTCCCGTCGGCAAGCGGCGCAGCAGTTTCTTGAGCGTCTTTGGCCCAATTTCGTTGCTGGGGCTGTTTGCTTCGTGGGTAACCGCGCTGATCTTGGGGTTCGCGCTGATTCAGCGGGCGATCAGTCCGGCGCTGGTCGGCGGCGACCGGGAGCATAGCTTCGCGGACTACCTCTACTTCAGCGGCGAGACTTTTTTCACACTCGGCTATGGCGACGTCACGCCGGCGCTTTCGGCGGGGCGCGCGTTTGCGGTGCTCGAGGCCGGGACCGGGTTCGGCTTCATGGCCGTGATCATTGGGTACCTGCCGGTTCTGTATCAGGCGTTCAGCGCGCGCGAACGGACGATTGCGCTGCTCGACGCGCGAGCCGGGTCGCCTCCCACGGCCTATGAAGGGCTGACGCGGCTGGCGCGCAATGAACAAATCGACGCCCTCGATCGCCACTTGCCGGAATGGGAGCGCTGGGCCGCGGATCTGTTGGAAAGCCACTTATCGTTTCCGGTCCTCAGCTACTATCGCTCGCAGCATGACAATCAATCGTGGCTGGCCGCGCTGGCCGTGCTGCTCGACACGTCGTCGGTTCTGCTGGTGATCGGCAACCGCAACGCGCGCTATGTCGCGCAGATGACCTACGCGATGGGGCGGCACGCGGCGGTCGACTTGTCGCTCGTCTTCGGCCTTCCGCCTATACCGCCGGCGCAATTGCGCGTGACGCCGGAAGAGTTGAACCGGTTGTTGGATCAGATCTCGCCGAAATCGACCGCCGATGAGCGCGCCGCCATGCACGCCCGGCTGGCCGAATTGCGGAGCTTTTACGAGCCGTTTGTGGCCAGCCTGTCGGATTACTTTTTGTTGACCGTTCCCCGTTTCGTTTCGGACAAAGTTACAGTCGACAACTGGCAAACGAGCGCCTGGACTCATCGAGCGCCAGGCATCGGCCAACTCCCCGGCCCCCAGGCGCCGGCTGGGGCGGAAGATCAGCATTTCCAATGAGTGCGGCCGACGGGGTGGTCGAGACCTCATGCAAGGCTTGCCAGGAGGCGCGTTGGAACTCTCTCGACCGATGAAGCCTTCTCAAGGCCCGGACCCAAACTCTTCGTTCTTCGTCCTCAAGCCTAGAGCCTGTAGCCTCAAGCCTTCCTCAAATCAAATCCAGCCGCCGCGTCGTCCGTTTCGGACGGCTGCAATCTGCGCAGACGCCGCTGATGATCAGGCGGTGTCCCAGCACGCGGAAGTTATGCTCGCGGGCGACCGCGTCACGGATTTCCTTGACCTCGTCGCTGGAAAACTCGATCAGCTTGTCGCACTTTTCGCAGTGCAGATGGTCATGCTGAGGGTAGCCGTAGTCGTGCTCGTAGACGCTTCGTTCATTGAGCACCATTTTTCGCAACAAGCCCGCGTCGACCAGCTCGGAGAGGGTGCGGTAGACCGTGGGTCGGCTGACCGTGCGATCGGAGGCGTCCTGCCGGAGCTGATCGATCAGGTCGTCGGCGTCGAAATGCTCATGGTGGCTGAAGACGCGCTCGACGATGATCCGCCGCTGCTGAGTGACCCGCTTGCCGCGACTCTGGAGGAATTCCTCAAACCGCGCAAGCGGCGTCAGATTGACGTCGACGCTGCCGAGTGAGAAATCGCGTTCCATCGTGGGAAATGCTCGCGGAAAGTGGCGGGGAAACGAAGGCCGTGCGGGGAGGGCCCGCCTGAACTTAATTCTAGGCCGTTCCGGCGATCGTACAACCTCCGCCCCGGCAAGCGCATTCCGGCTCTTAAGCCCCAACGGGCGGCCTAAAGGAAGCCTGGGGCGAAGCTGGCGCAGCCGGCGACGCCCCAGGTGGGTGTTGCCAACCCGCGTCGCTGCATGGTTAGCGTCATGCCTGACGCAACAATCA
>DASXPZ010000220.1:0-3533 GCA_036493275.1 Pirellulales bacterium | reverse complement strand
CGAAGGGGACAAGAAGTATCAGCGCCCCAAAGATGGCGCCGGGCCTTGCCTGTTTTTCGCGGATGACAAGACGCTGGTGATGGCGCCCGAGCCGACGCTGAAGCAAATGATTTCGACGCCTGCCGACGCAGACAGCCTGATCTTGAAGCGGTTGCCCAAATTGGACGACGCCTCGGCGATGCTGGCGGTGTTCGACATTGTGAAAGTCCGCACGCTGGTGGCCTTCTATCTTTTTTCGAACCCGCCGCCGGCGCCATTCGACAAACCTCCGTTGGCCGACCTGAAAAACCTGCTCAAGGAGGTCAACGAAGCGGTGGTGAAGTTCGAGGTCACGCCGGAATTCAAGATCTTGGCAACCCTGCACGCAGTCGACGAGGAGGCCGCAAAGCGGACCGATACCTTGATCGCCGAGACGTTGACGAACGTCGGCGCCATGCTCGACGAACAGAGCGAATCAGCCACGGATGGAGTACAAAGTGAGCTCGCGGAAATCATGAGCGGGCAGTTCAATGGGATTGTCCGCGAGCTGACCCGAGTCCAGAAGGACGACGTTGTCACGTTGGAATTCAAGGGAATCGTCTTGGAGAACGATATCAACTTGATAGGGCCTCTGGCGATTTCGTCCTATATCAAGGGTTGGACTGCGTCGATCGCGCAGCGCAGCAAGACGAATCTCGAGAAGATCGGCCAGGCGCTCGACGCCTACGTGGCGGCCAAAGGCATGTATCCTCCGCCGGCCAGTCTTGACGCCAACGGCAAACCGCTCTTGAGTTGGCGTGTGCATCTATTGCCAATGCTCGGGGAGCAAGCGCTGTACGAAGAATTTCACTTGGACGAGCCGTGGGACAGCGCGCACAACAAGGCGCTCATCGCCCGCATCCCGGCTGTCTATCGTCATCCTCGATTGCCGGCGATGGGTAAGACTCAGCTCTTGCTGCCAACGGGACCGGCCACCTTGTTCGTAGGGATCGAGGGCCCCAAGCCCGAGGCGATTACCGACGAAAAATCCAAGACGATCGTGCTGTTTGAGACCGATCTCGCCAAAGCCGTCGACTGGACCAAACCAGCGGACCTGGTTCTGGAGCCTGCCGATCCGATCAAGGGGCTTCGGGGTTATGTCACGCTGCCGCTGAATGTCTTGTTCGCCGACGGATCGATCGGCAAATTCAACTTCGAAAAGCAGGCGACCGATCTGCCGAGCTTGCTTTCGCCCGCCGGGGGCGACGCCGACGCGCCCGCGGCTAAAGCGGACGAGGCCACCAAGCCAGCCAGCGAGGCGAAACCGGCTAGTGAAACAAAGCCGGAGGGTGAGGCCAAGGCTGCCAGTGAAGCGAAGTCCGTTGATGAGGCCAAGGCTGCCGCAGATTCCAATTCAGAAGGCGAAACGAAACCGGAATGCGAAGCGAAGCCGGACGCCGATGCGAAACCAGACGCCAAGCCGGAATCTTGAAACGTCGGCTTCTATTGCCGATGCAGACATGGAAAAGAAACCGCAGCGCCGCCACTGGTTTCGCTACTCGTTGCGAACGCTATTCGCCGTGGTGACGCTGTTTGCTCTGTGGCTGGGACGAATGCTGCCAGCAGCTCGCCATGCGGTTGCTGAACGCGAAGTGGTCATGAAGCGGTGCATTTCCATCTGCGACGAGAACTCCCCGTCAGTTAGAAATAAGCTCCCAATTACTTGGCGATTGCTCGGCGCAAAGCCGATCTGGTTTCTAGGGGTTCAGTACGAAGTAAACGCAGACGAGCTGGAACGAATTCGCTCGCTTTTTCCAGAATCGGCTGACATCTTGGTTTACGACAGTCGACCGTGAACCGGAGCCAGTACAACAATTCTAGGATACTTCCCGCCTCCAGCGCCGCTTGAGCCTCGCCGCGCAATGCGCTACAATCCCTAACCCGGCCGCCCTCGCGAGGCGGCCCCCAGACTCGACCATCATCGGAGAGATTTCGACATGGAGCGCACGCTCATCTTGCTCAAGCCGGATTGCATTCAACGCCGCCTGGCTGGCCGCGTCATCAGCCGTTTCGAAGACAAAGGGTTAAACATCATTGCCATGAAAATGATGCGCGTCACCCCGCCGCTGGCCAAGCAGCACTACGCCGAGCATGTGCAAAAAGGTTGGTATCCGGCGCTCGAAGGCTTTATCACCGGCGGCCCGATTGTGGCCGCCATCATCGAAGGCCTGGAAGCGATCCGGGTGGTGCGCGAGATGCTGGGCGCCACCAGCGGTCTAAAGGCGGCGGCCGGCACCATTCGCGGCGACTTCAGCTCCAGCCGACAGATGAATCTGGTGCATGCGTCCGACGGGCCCGAAGCCGCGACGCGCGAAATCGCGCTCTACTTCAAGCCGGAAGATATCTGCGAAGGGGACCTGACGATCACCCCGTGGCTGCGAGCGAGCGACGAATCGTAATCGGTTAATTCGTTATCCGTTCGTTCAGGGCGCATCGCGCGTAGAAGTCGATACCGCTCAGCCCCCAGATTTTTCAGCCATTCAGCCGGATATCGATCCGCGTCGAGAAGACCTCGCCAGGTTCCAGCACGCGCAAACCGGGATCGACTCCTTCGGCCACCAGGGCGTACGCGTCAGGTGCGCAGGTGTAGGGCTCCAGGCAGATTGCCTGACGGTGGGGCGGATTGTAAACGACGCACTCGCGGAACTGATCGTCGAACGTCATTTCCAAGCGGCGGCGCAACTGCGGATCATCGATCGTGGCGCTCGCCCGTCCGGCGACGAAGCTCAATTCCGTAAAAACGTCGTCCAGCTTCGTCTCGGAAAACGGAAATCCGCCGGCCAATGCCCGGCTTCCGCTAGCGTCGAGCGTTCGCCCAGTCGGCAGCATATCGACCAATTCCCAATAACGAACTGCCGGCACGGTAACCACGCATTTGTCGGCGTTCGAGTTGGCTCCCAAAGGCGCGCGAAAGTACGGATGCGTGCCGAAGCCGAACGGTAGCGGCCCCGCGCCAGGATTGTCGATCCGGATTTCGCTGGTCAGCGCGTGGCCGATCAATTCATAAACCACGGCGATCCGGAAGTCGCTCGGCCAATGTTCGAGCACCTCGGGCGAATCGACCGACGCCTGAAACTCGCCAACAACGCGCGTCTCGGTCTGATCGATCACGCGCCATGGCCGATTGATGACAAAGCCATGGATGGCGTTGCCGATGCCGTCGTCAGCTTCGAGCGAGAACTTTTGCCCGCGAAACTCGAAGCTCGTGCCGCGCAGGCGGCCGGGGAAGGGAAATAAAATTGGAATGCCGCTGTGCGACGGCTTGCTACCGCCGCTGACGAAGTCGGGCGCGGTCCACAGCACTTCGACCTGCTCTCCCTGGATGATCGGCTGAAAGCTATAGCAATTGAAGCCGCGCGCCGGCAGCACCTTGGCCGTGGCGCCGGTGGTTGGCTCGCGAAGCGTAATCGTGTCGGACATTGCAATCCTCAGTTGACGGTCAACGGAACGGCGCCCCGCGTCGCCACAATAATCATTTCTTGCCGCGCGCGATGCCTGGCCCCTACCATCGTCAC
>DASXPZ010000219.1:0-2606 GCA_036493275.1 Pirellulales bacterium | reverse complement strand
CTCAACAACCGCCCGGTCTCGTCCACATCATTCGGCGAGTACCAACGCGAAACTGTAAACACGCCTGTCGGCGCCAGGCTAACGAGGAATTTGCGCCAGCCTTCTACGGTGTAAAGTCCGTTCTCCGATAGCGAGAACGCCCCCGCGCCCCGGTGGCCGCCCAGGTATCGACCATGCTCATTTGCAGGAGGTCGAAACCGCTATTGCGTCCGGCGCTGGCGAACCAGCTGCGCGCTTCATCGACTTTGAATTTTACCCCAGGCAGGTCCGCCAGACGATTGAAGTCGCGGAACCGGCGTGTGAGCAGATCGACGAAGATTGAATTGAGCTCGATGCCAGTCACGTCGCGAAAACCGAACACATAGGCCGCCAGCAGGTCCCGTCCACCGCCAACCCCGATCACCGCGGAGCGTCCACGGTTGCGGATGTAGTAAGCGAGATTGGTGATGTCGTTCTTTAAGAAAGCGACGTCGTCGATTTGCCCGCTGAAGCGGTACATGGCGGTGCCGGCATCGCCATCGATGTTCATGTAGCGCTGGTCGATCTTCTCGTACTGCACTTTTGACGAACCGCCCCACATCATCGGATAATCTCGCGAAGTCTTTTCCGCCACGATGCGCGAATAGGAATTCCACCCGACGTACTCGAAATTGCCGACGTTCTCGATATGGCCCTTGGCCACTGTGAGGCGCAGACCATTCGGTTGAAGTGCCGCGTTGCCGAGCGCAACGAGCGCGAACACGACGGCGAGCAGTCCGGGACGTTGCAGGACGCCAAGCCAGAGCGGCAATGTGCTTCTGGCATAGTCGCGGCCAGCGAGCGCGAAGGCGTATGCGGCTGCAGCGCCGATCGCGCCGACCATCAGCATGGCGGACACACCGTCCAGCGTGCTCATCAGTACGAGCGCCCCGAGGCATCCGAATGCGGCGCCGGCGAGATCGGCGCCATAAACGAGTCCCACCGGCCAGGGACTACGCGTCAGCGCCAGGGAGATCGCCATCCCAGCGAACACATAGGGCGGAATCAGCGTGGCGATCACTTTGCCCCACAACAGCACCGCTAGCACAAAGCCTGTCGCCGGATCGATCACCACCGTCGAGATCAGCGTGGTCGTCGACAATACGACAACGACGGCAAACGCCGCCGTAATCCAGATGACATTGGCGAACAGCCTTTCGGGCGCAAAAAACGTTGGATTGAAATAGACGATCAGCGATCCGGCGGTCATGCCGAACATCGCCATGCTGATCGCGAAAAACGCCAGATGATAGAAGCTGATGACCGACAAAATGCGCGTCTCCACGATTTGCAGCATCAGAACGCACATGCAGACCAGGAAGAGACCTGCGAGGAATTGCACCTTCTTTGTCACGAGCGGTGGCCTCCAAGCCGAACACGACGCGCACTATCCCCCGGCGTCGCCGGCCGGGCGGTCGCCTCCTAAAGGCTCGACCGGCGCAAGATTGTCACAACACGCCCTTGGTCGCCTTGCAAACCACCTCATAGCGGAGCGTGGCAATGTTAGGGGCGTTGGGGTTCGTCGGGTCTAACGTCACTGTCGTTATGTCCGTGCGACCACTTGCCCGATCAATGTGGCCCCTGATGCCGATGCTGAAGCCGTAGTCAACGATCTGCCTTTCGCCGAAATTGATGCTGGCCTGATCGAGATTGTTGGTGGGAACTACATAGCCCAAAAAAACACGGTCTGCTCATCGAGGTTCACAGCCACGCTGGTCTTTTGCAACGCCTCCGGGTCCGTTGTTTTATTTGCACCATAGGTCCGGGTCAGCGTGCCATCGCAGGACAACGTGATCACCTTCGGCTCGTTGTCCGCAGCCGCCTGCCGTTCAGCGATCAACACGAGCGCGAGCAGAACGGCTGTTACCGTCTGGCGCATCATTTGCCTAACGCGGTTGCCTTTGATTTTTGTCAAAGCTCAGTCACACGGCGTCATTGTTATTATGCACTTGCTCTGGGAACCCGTAGAAGTCCCTGCCGGGCCGTGGGCGAGGTCATTCCCGTGGGTTCGTTGCGGCCGATCCGAACCACGCAAAAAATCTGGGAGGCCGCGCCCTCGAACGCCCATCATGGCGGCGGCTTCATGCCGACCGCGGAGACAACCCTGAACCCGGCATCGGGGCATCAATCAACGTGCAGCAAAAAGATCGTTGACGAGCGATGCGCGATTAGACAACGAACTCAATTTTGGACACGGAAAGCGCTCGTTTCGAGAAACTTGAACGCTCGGGGGCTTGAGCCTGTTGCTGACACGCCGGAGGAATTCGGCGGCTACGTAAGATCTGAGATTGTGCGCTAGGGTAACATTATTCGCAGGTCAAGCCGCAAGACCGAATGAGGAGCAAGGTCTTTTGATCGAATGGCTCGCCGATCTCGCTGTCGGCATGCGTTTTAAGAGCCCGCCAAAAGTTGCCACGCGCGAAGAGATCAAGCAGTTTACGATTGCGGTTGTAGACGAGGGCCCTCACTATGCGGTCCAAGCGACGGCCTGACCAAATTTGCGCATCAGTCTACAATAATTCCTCCGCCGCAAGGGAGAACAGGCTGCATGGTCTGGCGGATCGGCGTCGATATTGGCGGGACCTTCA
>DASXPZ010000218.1:0-2289 GCA_036493275.1 Pirellulales bacterium | reverse complement strand
CTGGCCGAAGCAAGCGTCGCATCGTCCGTAACGTCGTCAACCAAGCGACAAGGCTCCGACCCATCCGTGGGAACGGAAATGCCTTGCCGGCTCCTCTCACCAGCGATGATCTTCTTGAGAATTTCCAACTGCGAAAGCTCGTCGAGTGATTGCTCGTTCAATTGCGTCGTCTGACGGCGCTGCTCCGCTTCGTGGCGGCGCCGCTCTAAGCTTGCGACGACTTCTGCCAACCGCGCAGTGATGTCGGCGGTTCCCTTGGCGCGACCGCGCTCGTCGAGGTCGACCAGCAGGCTTTTCATGGCGGGTTCGTCGAATTCCGTCAGCAGCCGATCGAACAGCGCCACGTTTTCCCCAGTCCATTCAAAGCATTTACTCAGGATCGCATGCGCTTGCGGAGAACTCAACTGTTCGGGCGAAAAATCTTCGCGCATTTTTTCCAAGCAGTCTGGCGATTGGAGAACCAACTCTAGCAATTCTCGTTCCCAAGAGTCGATCGCGATGGGCGCTTGCAGGTTCGTTTGCGGAGCGTCTGATTGACGCGCAGCCGGAGCACGCCCCCCCCGTTCGCGAGACGCGCTCGTCGAGCGCCGCAGCGACACGAGGCGCGCGCGGATCCGCTCTTCTGCCAAGCCAAATTTCATCGCCAGGCGGTTGAGCACCTGGTCCTCTTTCAATTGAGCCGCCGCGGCGCCATCTCCGTGCGGCCTGGCGGCTCTGGCGAGCGTAGAGAGGACCTCTTCTAACGCCCGATTTGACTCGTGAACGCCGCTCTCGGCCGTGAGCTTGCTGGTCGCCAGGCGGAACTTGTGCTCCAGCGCATCCGTCGCCCCGGCAAGAAGTTGCTCGAACGCCTCGGCGCCGCGCGAGAGTAAAAAATCGCACGGATCGAGCTGATCGGGGAGCGTCAGAATTCGCAGATCGACTGGCTGGGCGATAAATAGCTCCAGCAACTGATTGGTGCGGTTTCGACCTGCTTCGTCTCCGTCCAGCACCAGCACCACGCGATCCGCATAGCGGCGCAGAAGTTGCATGTGACGCTCGCCAAAAGCGACGCCAAGCGCGGCCACGGCGGTAGCGATGCCCGATTGCTGAGCTATCAGGCAATCGGTGTAGCCCTCCATCACGACGGCGGTCCGCTGTTTAGTGATCGCTTCGCGGGCCTGGTCGAGACCATAGAGCAAGCTGCTCTTCGAAAAGATCGCCGTCTCGCGCGAATTGAGGTACTTGGCGCCGCGTTCCTCTCCTGAACCGGGAAGAATCCGCCCTCCCAGGGCCACTGGTCGCCCCTGCGTGTCTCGAATCGGAAACAGCACGCGTCCTTTGAAACGATCGTAATAGCCGGGGCCGTTCGGTCTCCGCGCCACCACGTCGATCGCTTCGAGCGTCTGGACGTTGTATCGCGTGCCGCTAGCCTGCTGGGCGATCCATTCCCATTGGTCCGGCGCGTAACCTAGGTGGAAACGCAAAACGCTCTCTGTGCTCACGCCACGCTTGGCCAGGTACGCCCGAGCGCCTTCGGCGTCCGGCGATTTCAGCAAATATTGGTGATATTGCTCCTCGGCCCAGGCCATGGCTTGCAACTGGAGCTTTTTTTCGTCCGTGGCGCCAGGCCGGCCGCTGTGTTCGAGCGTGACGCCGGCCTTTTCGGCCAGCATCTTCAGGGCCTCGGGGAACGATATCCCTTCGATCTTCATCACGAAGCTGAAGACGTCTCCGCCGATGTCGCACGGCCAGCACTTCCACGACTGCCGCTCCGCGTTGACCTGCAGGCTGGGGCGGCTGTCAGTGTGCCAGGGACAAAGAGCCTTGTACGCGCGCCCCTCGCGGCGAAGCTGTACATAATCACCGACAAGATCAACGATGTTGATCGCCCGTTTGACCTGTTCCTTGGCGTCATTCGACGTTCCGGAAAGCACGGGCAAACTCCACGGCATGCAGAAGAGACTGGGTCCATTCAAGGCGACCGACCTCCATGTCGATCACAGCGCGCAACGTGTGTCGAAGCTGCGGGACTTCAACCTACCTGGAACTTTCAGGCAATGCACGTTCGCCGTAATGATCCGGAGCGATTTGCGGGAAGGCTCCGGGTCAAAAGCGGGGGGATTATAGCCCTGGTGAAAATAGGGGTCAAGCGAACAGTTCTGCGACTGCGAAACGACGATTTTCTCCGCGATATTCGCCGCTTTTCGGCGATCGCACGGAGAGAAAAATCGCACGGCGCACGGTTTGCTGTGCGAGCCGCTAGCACGAAGAAGGCGAGTCAGTGAGCCGATCGGCGCTAGCCGCGGG
>DASXPZ010000217.1:0-5177 GCA_036493275.1 Pirellulales bacterium | reverse complement strand
TGCGCCGTGGTCGATTGTTTTGGCGAAGCGCCGATTAAGCAGATTACTGGCCTGCTGACCGCCGTCGGCTTTGGCTCGCCACCGTCGTGGATCAAGCCATACGCCGTGCTCAGTGGCGGCGAGCAGTTTCGCTGCGATCTGGCCCGCGCGCTGGCCGCTGGCGGCGCGACAATGGATGCAAACAACGCGCAACCGCCGATTGTCGCCTTCGACGAATTTACCAGCGTCGTCGATCGCAACGTCGCGCAGATCGGCTCGGCGGCGGTCGCCCGCGAGATTCGTTCGGGCGTGATCGCGCGGCGGTTCGTCGCCGTCACCTGTCATTACGACGTCGCCGAATGGCTCGCGCCGGATTGGGTGGTCGACTTGGCGACGGGCGAATGCCACTGGAGGCGGCTTCAGCGACCGCCGATCGAGCTCGCTGTCGTTCGTTGCCACCGTCGCGCGTGGAAGCTGTTTGCGCGTCATCACTATTTGAACGGTCAGCTTAGCCCAACGGCGCGCTGCTTTCTAGCGACGTGGCGCGGCGCCGCGGTGGCGTTTTGCGCCACTTTGCCTTTGATTGGCCGCCGCGGGCATTGGCGAATCACGCGCGTGGTGACCTTGCCAGACTTTCAGGGCGTAGGGATCGGCCTGCGGGTCGCCGAAAGTGTGGCCGATCTCCACCGCGCGGACGGTTTGCGGATCAACATCACCGCTAGCCATCCCTCGGTGTTGGGGCATTGTCAGCGTTCGCCGCGCTGGCGCATGGTGCGCGTGATGAAGCAAGGTTCGCGCAGCGCACGTGGGCTGATCCCGAACTACAAAGGCTCCGGCGGACGCGCTGTCGTTTCCTTCGAATACCTGGGCGAGCCTGCGGCCTCGGCGGAATGACCAGATGGCGCCTCCTGTGAAGAAACCGCTCCTCGACGAGACCAAACAGCGCGAGATCTGCGCGATTCTGGCGATTGGCGGAACGCGTCGCGTGGCGGCGATGTACGTCGGCTGTTCGGTGAGCACGATCGCTCGCACCGCGTTGCGTGACGCGGAGTTTGCGTTGCGCTTGCAACGGGCCGAGGCGGACATGGAAGTCTTTCAACTCCAGAACATCCGCCAGGCCTCGAAATCTTCGTGGAACGCCGCGGCCTGGATCTTGGAGCGCCGGCTGCCGGAGCGGTATGGCAAGCGCAGCCCGCAGACGATTCCGTCGGCCGATCTGCAAGACGCGTTTGTCGGGGCGATGGAATTCGTGAACGAGGCGCTACCGAACGACGAAACGCGCGAACAACTGCGCGTTCAGATCGAAGAATATTTCGCCAAATTGACCCAGACTGCCAAGGTTCGAAAGAAGCCGAAATGAGCCCTCGACGCGACATGCCGGTCCCCGCAATCGCGGCCAGCGACGCGGCGCTCGAAGCCGACGCTCGGCTGCAAGAGCAGCCGGAACGAGTGGCGTTGGCTTTTCGTCGCGCGCTCCTTTCCCGACTCCGTCCGCCGGAAGCGACGCGGGCGGAACTTGGTCTGCTTGCCTGGGCGCGGCATTATCTCCCCGCACATTTTCCGCTTCCTCCGTCGACGATGCACCGCTGGTTGGAGGAGCAACTGGCGCGGATGGAGCGCGAACGGGGGCGGCAAATCAACGCGATCGGCCCGCGCGGCGCCGCCAAGTCGACCATCGCGTCACTCGCTTGCCCATTGCGCTTGGCGGTGCTGGGAGCGGAGCCTTACATCTGGATTGTTTCGGACACCAAGGACCAGGCTCGCGCGCATCTGGAGAATATCAAGGCCGAGCTGCAGGAGAACCCACGCCTGGCCGCCGATTATCCGCGAGCCGCCGGCAAGGGACCGGTGTGGCGCGCCGGCGCCATTCGATTGAAAAACGACGTGGCGATCGAGGCCTTTGGCGCAGGGCAAAGGATCCGCGGCCGGCGGCAAGGCGCCCATCGCCCTTCGCTGATCATCTGCGACGACTTGCAGAACGATCAGCACATCGAATCGGCACTGCAGCGCGAGCATTCGCGCCGCTGGTTTCATGGCACGCTCCTCAAAGCTGGTACGACTGAGACCAACGTGATCCACCTCGCCACGGCGCTGCATCACGACGCGCTGGCGCTTTCGCTCCATCGCACCGCCGGCTGGTCGACGCGGATCTTTCGGGCGATCGAGCGCTGGCCAGACGACATGCTCGCCTGGCAGGAATGGGAAACTCTCTACACAAATATCGAAGCGGCCGACGCCAGCGGACAAGCCCGCGCGTATTACGAAGCTCATCGCGCGACGATGGACGCAGGCGCCGTGCTCCTATGGCCGGAGCGCGAAGATTTGTATGCGCTGATGCGGATGCGCGTCGAAGGAGGCCGGACGGCGTTCGAGCGCGAGAAGCAGGGCTCGCCGATCAATCCCGAGGCCTGCGAGTGGCCCGAGGCTTATTTCGGCCCTGATATCTGGTTCGAAGATTGGCCCGCGCGTCTGACGTTGCGCGTGATTGCGCTCGATCCGAGCAAAGGGCAAGACGCGCGGCGCGGCGACTATTCGGCCTTCGTGCTCCTTGGGGTGACGCCCGAGGGGCTGTTGTATGTCGAGGCCGACATGGCGCGTCGGCCAACGCCGCAGATTGTGGCCGACGGCGTCGAACTCTGTCAACGATTCCGGCCTGATGCACTGGCGCTCGAGTCGAATCAGTTTCAGGAGCTTTTGGGGCGCGAGTTCGTCGCCGAGTTCACCCGGCTCGGCCTGGTGGCGATTCAGCCCTGGTCGATCGACAACCGTACGAACAAGCTGGTCCGTCTTCGCCGGCTGGGTCCTCACTTGGCCCAGCGGCGCCTCCGCTTCAAGAGTCAATCTCCCGCCACGCGATTGCTGGTCGAGCAATTGCAGCAATTTCCGATTGCCGATCATGACGACGGCCCAGACGCGCTGGAAATGGCGATCCGCATTGCGTCGGAGCTGCTCGCGCGACCCGCCTTCGACGATGGGCTGGGAGACCGACTGCCGCTTTCTTTTTCGAACTGACGATCGTTTTCACCTCTTGTAGGAGATATCCGATGCACGCGTCTGCTTCATCGCACAATGGACACAACGATAACCGACAGCACGAACCGCGAACCGAACAATCACCGCTCGGGCGGTTCGAGCAGCGCCTCTGGGAGGCGTACCAGGGACTGTGGGACAACATCGTCGATCCGCGCGAAGCGTTCGACGATGACGATGGGCGCTGGCGCCTGCTCGGCGATCTCTCGGATCGCTCCTGCGGCGCTGTTCCCTTCGCCACCGAGGCCGAACTTCGGCAGATCCGCGCCGAGTGCCGCACTTTGGCCGTAACGAACGAGTTTGCCATCAATGGGCATGAAAACCGCATCAGTTACGTCGTCGGCGCCGGACACACTTATCGCGTGGTCGCCCGCCAAGGGGTCGAAGCGTCGCCAGAACTATTGATCGAGGCGCAAGCGGCCCTGGACGAGTTTTTTGCCGACAATGCCTGGCAGCGGCGGCAGCAAGAGATCGTGCATCGGCGCGATCGTGACGGCGAAGTCTTTCTGCGATTGTTCGTCTCGCCCCAGGGGCGCGCGCGGGTTCGCTTCGTCGAACCGAGCCAGATATCCACGCCGCCGACCGAAAGCGGCAACCCGTCGGCCAGCTTCGGCGTGCTCACCGATCCGCAAGACGTCGAAGAAACGCTGGGCTATTTTGTCGACGGCCAGTTGATCGACGCCGCCGAGATCCAACATCGCAAGGCGAATGTCGACTCAAACGTCAAGCGCGGACTGCCGCTGTTCTATCCGGTGCGGAAGAATCTTCGCCGCGCCGAGAAGCTGTTGCGCAACATGAGCACCGTGGCCGAGATTCAATCGGCCATCGCCCTGATTCGTCGCCACCAGGGCGCCACGCGCTCCGCCGTCCAGCAGTTTGTCGCCGGTCAGGCCGACGCCACAACTACCGCCGGCGGTCGCACGACGAATTGGAAGCAATTCGCGCCCGGCACGATTCTCGACACCAGCGCAAACGTCGAATATCAGTTTCCAGCGCAAGGGCTCGACGCCGGCAGCTACGTCACCGTGTTGCAGGCGGAGTTGCGCGCAATCGCCGCTCGGCTTGTCATGCCGGAGTTCATGCTTTCGAGCGACGCCTCGAACAGCAACTACGCTTCGACCATGGTGGCTGAGACCCCGGCCGTGCGCATGTTCGAACGCTTACAGGCCGAACAGATGGAAGCTGACCGACAATTGCTCGATCGCGTGCTGCTGTGCGCCGAGCGCGCCGGCCGCTTGCCCGCAGGATCGGCGTCGAACATCGAAGTTCATGCCACAGCGCCCTCGCTCGCGGTGCGCGACGCCAAGACCGACGCCGACGTGGCGGAGATCGAATTCCGCAATGGCGTCCTGTCGCCGCAGACATGGAGCGCGCAGCTCGGACTGGATTACACGCGCGAGCAAGAATACATCGCCGCGTATCGCGCGGCGCAAGTGGCCAAAACGTAACATTGCTATTTCCATTTCACTTCGTATGATCTCGTTTAATGATTACACAAGGCTCCACGGCTGCGAACGAACACAAATCGCGACAAGCCCAGTTGGCGCTGCGTGAAATTCTGGCGGCCGTTTTACAAAAAGGTTATTTCGGCATGGTGGGCATTGAAGTGGCCGTGCAGGATGGAACAATCCAGAGCATTCGCCGACGAACGGAGCGCATCGAACGATAGAGAAATGACTGTCCGCTCGCGATCGCCGGTGGTTGAGTCGCGATCGTGAGCGGACGCCAAGACAACTAAAGAGACGGTATCCGTCCGAGCTTGCGAAGAGCAGGTATCGACCAGGAGCCCAGCGCGAACCCGGAAAGCGGGATATCGCCCTGGGCTTTTTTTGTTGACTGAAAAAGTTGAAGCGTGGCGGTGAATTGTCCTTTGTTACGAAATCGCGACTGTCAGGAGACTGCGATGGCTGAGTCTTTGCAAGAATTCATCACTTCTCGCGGCGTTTCGCTGCGAGTCGATCGGGCCGCGGGCGTAATCCGCGGGGTCAAAATCCTGGGGCTCGAATCGCAAAACGGCCGCAGCTATCTCCCGGAGGCGTTGGCCGCCGCCGCCCCGCTATACGAGGGAGCGAAAGTAAACGTCAACCATCCCAAGTCGTTCCCGGCCGCTCCGCGCGACTATCAGGATCGGCTCGGCGCCATTCACAACGTGGCGCTCCGCGAAAGCG
>DASXPZ010000216.1:0-8830 GCA_036493275.1 Pirellulales bacterium | reverse complement strand
ACTGTTGCCCGAACATGAAACAACTGATGACGGAAGTCTATGCTTACCTTCGCCGCCGCAACCGCCACGGGCGACACGAGTACGCTCAAACCCGAGCAGCATGAGCAAAAGGCTACCCGAATCACGCAAGGCTATTTAGCGTTGGACAAGTCGCCGCCGGGGCTGCTCTGGATGTTTGGCGAACGCGGCTATCATTACGTCGACATCACATTCTTGAATGGCGGAGAATGGGTCATTGGGGAACGTCCACTGACGGCGAAGGAGGGGGGCGACCTTGCTCGGGTCCGCCGCCTCTTTCCCGAGGCAAAAGTTGTCGCATTCGGTTATGAGTCATCCGACCATGCCCTTTCGGAAGCTCCCTAGTCGCTTTCGGACGCCTGCCCCTCGTGGTACAACAGAACAAGCGAATTCTTGGCGCGGCGCCCCTACCCGCTCCTTTCGCTCTGGTTCAACGCTTTCCCACCCTGCCACCGTCTGCTCCTGCTTCCCATGATCGCTGCCCGCCTGCCGGCCTTGGTCGAACAATTGACGGAGATCGTCGGCGCCGATGGCGTGCTGAGCGCGCACAGCGATCTGCTGGTCTATGAGTGTGACGGATTCGTGATCGAAAAGAACTGCCCCGACGTGGCGGTCTTTCCGCGAACGACCGCCCACGTTCAGGCGATCGTAAAACTGTGCGTCGAGTATGATGTGCCGTTTTTGCCGCGCGGCGCCGGCACCAGCCTGGCCGGTGGCTGCTTGCCGGTCGGCGGCGGCGTGATGATCGTGCTGACGCGGATGAAGCAGATCGAAGAGATCAACATCCGCGATCGTTACGCCGTGGTTCAGCCGGGCGTGGTGAATGTCTGGCTGACGCAAGCCCTGAAGGGTTCCGGCTATCACTACGCTCCCGACCCTTCGAGCCAAGGCGCCTGCACGATCGGCGGCAATGTGGCCACGAATTCGGGCGGACCCCACACGCTCAAATATGGCGTGACCGTGAATCACGTGTTGGGAGTCGAAGCGGTTCTGGCCGATGGAACACTGGTGCAGTTGGGCGGGCCAGCGGCCGACGCGCCGGGGCTCGATCTCACCGGCCTGGTTGTTGGCAGCGAAGGGACGCTGGCCGTGGTGACCAAAGTTTGGGTGCGTCTAACGCGCGACCCGCAAAGCTGGCGCACGCTGCTCGGCGTCTTCGAATCGGTCGCCGACGCCACCAGTGCCATCAGCGCGATGATCGGCGCCGGCATCATTCCCGCGGCGCTCGAAATGATGGATCAGGGAATTTTGGCCGCGGTCGAGGCGGCGTTTCATTTCGGTTTCCCGCTCGACGCGCAGGCCATTTTGCTGATCGAAGTCGACGGACTCGAAGCGGGGCTCGATCAGCAGCGCGACCAGATCATTGCCATCTGCAACCAGCACGGCGCCCGCGAAGTTCGTCAGGCGGTGACCTCGGCCGAGCGGCAATTGCTGTGGAAGTGCCGCAAGCAGGCGTTTGGCGCCGTCGGTCGTTTGAGCCCCAGCTATTGCACGCAAGACGGCGTCGTGCCGCGGACGAAGCTGCCCTACATTCTGGAAAAAATCATCGAGATCGGCGTTCGCTACGATGTGCGGATCGTCAACGTGTTTCACGCCGGCGACGGCAACATCCACCCGATCGTGCTGTTCGACGAGCGCGATCGCGACCAGGTCAAGCGCGTGCTGGCGGCCAGCGGCGAGATTCTCGACGAGTGCATCGCCTGCGGCGGCAGCGTGACGGGCGAACATGGCATCGGCGTCGAAAAGATTGAATTCATGAGCAAGATGTTCACGCCGGAAGATCTCGACTGCATGGCGCGCGTTCGCACGGCGTTCAACCCTACGGGCAGATTGAGCCCTTCGAAAATGCTTCCCACCTCGGGCGCTTGCGGCTTGGAGCAACGCCACCCGGCCCGTCGCGCCGCGCTATAAACCCCGCTACACTGCGCGCAACCTAATCGAACATGACCGTCGCCACGCATTTGTTGCCAATTACTGAGACTTTCGAGCCCGCCACGCAGGCCGAATTGGCGGAGATCGTTTCGCGCGCTTTCGCCGAGGGCGTTCCGCTCTACCCGATCGGCGGCGGCACAAGCTTGACGATTGGCGCGGCGAGCGCGCCAAAAGGCTGGGGCGTTTCGATGTCGCGTCTGACGCGCGTCGTCGACTATCCGGCCCGCGACATGACGATCACTGTCGAAGCCGGTCTCACCATGCAAGCCCTGGCCGAGGTCCTGGCGGCCGAGCAACAACGCCTGCCGATCGACGCCCCTAACGCCGAGCTTGCAACGCTGGGGGGCGTGGTGGCGACTGCCACGAGCGGGCCGCGCCGCTTCGGCCAGGGGACGATCCGCGATTACGTGATCGGCGTCTCGGGCGTTGATGGTCGCGGTGTGCCGTTCAAGGCTGGCGGCCGCGTAGTTAAAAACGTTGCCGGCTACGATTTTTGCAAACTGCTAACCGGCTCGAATGGATCGCTCGCGATCATCACGCAGCTCACGCTCAAACTCCGCCCTTTGGCAGAGGCGACGGCGCTCGTCGCGTGTAATGTGCGCGATTTCGACCAAGCGGAGGCCTTGCTCGCCGCGCTCGTTCACTCGACCGTCACTCCAACGGCGATCGAACTACTGGCCGGTCCGGCTTGGGACGAAGAGCCGCTCTCCGGCGGCGAGCCCGCCAACCGCCGCGCCCAATTAGTCGTTGGGCTCGAAGGAACGTCGGCCGAAGTCGATTGGATGATCGCGGAATTAGCGCGCGAGTGGAATCCGCTCGGAGTTTCCGGGCAAAACGTTCTCACTGGAGAACAGGCCACGAGCGCCTGGCGCCGATTGACGGAGTTTCCAGCCGAAGAGTCTGGCCTGCTGGTCAAAGCGGGCGTGTTGCCGAGCCGTGTGGCGCAATTTGTCGAAGCGGCGCTGCAGATCGCTCCCGGTTGTTCGATTGAATCGCACGCCGGCAGCGGGGTGGTTTACGTCAGGCTTCCCAATTTTGCCTCGCACGAAGGCCCGGTGGTGCTGATCCGCGGTCTCCACCCGGCGGCGGTGAAAGCCGGCGGGGCGGCGATTGTGCTATCCTGTCCGGTCGCCCACGAGTTGACTCGCCCGGCAATTTGGGGCCCGGCCCGAGCCGACGCCGCGCTGATGCGCGCCGTGAAGGCGCAGTTCGATCCCAAAGGATTGCTCAATCCGGGCCGCGCGATCTTCGACAACTAGGTCTTCTAAGTTCCTTATGCAACCGAACGACGCCAGCAAGACCGATCTCCCCCCGCACGCGATGCCGCTACCGGTCATCGCGGCGCCAGCCGATGCGCCCGCGCGCCCCGGTCAGAATATCGACTATCAACTTTTTTTGGATTGCGTTCATTGCGGACTTTGCACGGCCGCCTGTCCCACGTACCTCGAGCTTGGGAACGAAAACGACAGCCCGCGCGGGCGGATCTACTTGATGCGCTCAGTCACCGACGGGCGTCTGCCGCTAACGAGCCAGGTCCGCCGCCACTTGGATCTCTGTCTCGATTGCCGGGCCTGCGAAACGGCCTGTCCCTCCGGCGTGCAGTATGGCAAGCTGATCGAGCCCTTCCGCGTCGCCATGCAACAGACCGAAGAGGGGCAAGCCGAATTGCATGATTGGTTCCATCGCTATGTTTTGTTCGGCGTCTTCACGAATCCCGCGCGAATGCGCATGTTGCTTGCGCCGGCGCGGATCGCGCAACGTCTGGGGTTGATGCGAGTGGCCGAGACTTTGCGGCTCACGCGGTTGCTGCCGCCGCGCTTGCGTCAACTGGTCGAAATGCTGCCGCCGCCGGTGAAATCGGGTCCGGCGCTGCCGACGATTCTTCCGGCCATCGGCAAACGCCGCGCGCGGGTCGCCCTGTTCCTGGGCTGCGTGGCCGACGTGATGTTTCGTCACACCCATTGGGCCACGGCGCGCGTGCTGCAACAAAACGGTTGCGACGTCGTTATTCCGCAGGGACAACGCTGCTGCGGCGCCATTCATTTTCACGCCGGGGCGAGCGACCCGGCGCGCGAGCTGGCCGACGCGAACCTGGCGGCGATCGATTACCAGGGAGTCGACGCGGTCATCGTCAACGTGGCTGGCTGCGGCGCCATGCTCAAAGACTACGGTCATCACTGGCATGACGATCGCCAGCCGCAACGCGCCGCGTTCGCCTCGAAGATCAAAGACGTCAGCGAGTTTCTCGACTCGCTCGGCTTGATTCCGCCGTCAGGTAAAATGGATTTTACGGCCACTTATCACGACGCTTGCCATCTGGGGCATGCGCAAAAGATCCGCGAGGCGCCGCGCCGGCTCCTTTCGGCCGTTCCTGGATTGAAGTTGGTCGACCTGCCCGAGACCGACGTCTGTTGCGGTGCCGCCGGCACGTACAACCTGACCGAGCCCGAGATGTCTGCCCGTCTGAGCAGCCGCAAATTGGACAACATTCTCAAGACCGGCAGCCGTGTGGTGCTGACAGCCAACGCGGGATGCCTGCTGCAAATCATGCGCGAAGCCCGTTCGCGTGGCGAACGCCTGTGGGTGGCCCACCCGATGGACTTGCTCGACATGAGCTACCGCGGCGAGACGCCGAAGTAAGGGAAGCGGCGGACGATTTCGCGCGCCACGGATGAGACTCTATTCCATCCCGTCGGCGAAGAACTCGATTTCGATCGCCGTGAGCGCTGAGACCAGTTCGGCCGGTTTTTGCGGGCGGCGGAGTGGCTCGCCGGCGAGCATCTGCTGTACGAGTTGAACTACGCTGGGAGGCGCGGCGCGCGAGAGCTCGCGCGTGTCGAGCGGCGCCGGTCGTCGCGAAGGCGCCGCCGAGCGGCCCAAATGGTCCCAACGGTTTGAACCGTGGCCGGTCAGCAATTCCAAAAGCACCATGCCCAGGCTGAAGACGTCGCTGCGGATGTCGGGGCGCACCGACGAGACAAACAGCTCCGGGGCCATGTAAAGCGGCGTGCCGACTTGCGCGCGATCGATCGAATGATCTTCGTCCGCAGGCCGACGGGCAAGTCCCAGGTCGATCAGCGTGGCGTGCCCTTGCGGTGAGATCATCACATTGGCCGGCTTGACGTCCGAATGGGTCCAGCCTGCCTCGTCAAGCGCCGCGAGCGCTTCGGCAATCTGCCGCGCGAACCACAAGGCGTGGATCAGCGACACCGGCGGTTGATTCTTCGCCGAGACCAGCGCGCGGGTGCGGCCAAGTGTTCCTTCACTCGACTCCTCGTCCACAGCGCGCTCGATGATCGCTTCCAACGTCGATCCGGCCAGCCAAGGCAGCACCAGGTAATATGGCGGGCGTTCGACATGAGCCGCCAGAATGGGCGCCAGGCGCGGATGATGGACCGTGCTCCCCACGCGAGCCTCGCGCCGCAAAAATTGAACGGCTGTGGCGTCATCTTCCAGCTCCGGCTTCAAACGCTTCACGGCGTAAGCGGGCGGACTCGCAACGTCTCCGTCGGCCGAGCGGGCGCGAAACACGCGTGAAAACGTCCCTTCGGCCACAAAGGCCACCAGCTCCCAGACGCCGAGTCGTTCGCTGACGCGAGATGGCGCAGAACGAGCCCTCGCGCCGCGCGTACGCTCGCGATCAGCAATCGATGCTGAGAGACTTGAAGGTGTCATGGGAGGGGCGAGAGGGGGAGGTGGGAGCGAGCAGCGGGAGGCGAGCAGACCTCGCCTATCTAATGAATCGACCCGCAGGCGGAGCGGAGTTTACATGATCACAGGACGAGCCCTTTCGCCCGGCGTTTGTCGTGCTGGCGCCCGCCGAAAGCATTGCTGGCAAAAGCTGTGTTGATCAGAATTACGTCGAGACTTTCGCCAGTCCGCGACGCCGAAGCGTTTCGTCGATCAGCGCGCCGAGCAGCAGCGCCGCGCCGATCACTGTGAATTGCAGCGAATTCGGCACGCCCCACATATTGGTGAAGGTAGGCAAAATCCAGATGATGGCCGTGCCGATCATGATCCCCGCCACGCTCCCTTCGCCGCCGCGCAGACTGCAGCCGCCGAGCACTGCGGCGGCGATCGCGTAGAGTTCGAAAGAGCTACCGGTCTGGCTGGGCTGATAGGATTTGTTTTCAGCTAGCCAGACGATGCTGAACAGCGCCGACAGCGTGCCGCACAGCACGTAGGCCAGCGTGCGATAGCGGTTGACCGGAATTCCCGCGTACTTGGCCGCTTGCTCATTCGACCCAATCGCATAGAGGTAACGCCCGTACACGCTCTTATGCAAAAAGACCGCGGCGATTGCGCAGAGAACCAGAAAAATCACCAGCGACATCGGCAGGCCGAGGACGTCCCGATTGTCGAACATCACTCGCGTGAACGTGGCGAACCCATTCCCCAGCCCGCGGTCTTTGTCGCCGGACAGCCACCGCGCGAGGCCACGATAGATGAACAGCCCGCATAGCGTGACCACAAACGCTTGCACCTTCAGCCGCGTGACAAGCAGGCCGTTGACCAGTCCAATGGCGGCGCCGAGCGCCAGCGTAATCAACATCGCCACGGGAGGCGGAATCCGCTCGTCGACCATCAGCACGGTCATCACCGTAACGTACAGCGCCGTCGTGGCGCCGATCGAAAGATCGATCCCGCCCGAGATGATCAGGATCCCCATCCCCAGGGCGTTGATCCCATACAAGCCCATCCGCTTGGTGAGGTTGATGTGGTTTTGCGCAGAGCGCGCGCCAGGATCGGCGACCAGCATCAGTCCGTACAAGATCACCAAAAACAGGGCGAGGCCCAGCAATTTCTTCATCGATATTCCAAATTCCGCTGGCGAAAACGCGCTCGCTTGAGCGCGTTGTTTTTTATTTTGTTTATTGGACCGAGTTGGGCTGCGCCTTCGCGCAAATCACTTCGCCGCCGCAGCCCCTCCGGTCGCAAGATTCATCACTGCTTGTTCCGAAAACTCTGTTTTTTGCAGTTCGCCGGCCATTTCTCCCTGGTGCATGACCAGAACCCGGTCGCTCATCCCCAGGATTTCTTCGAGGTCGCTCGAGATCATCAGCACGCCGACGCCGCGCGTGGTGAGCTCGTCCATGATGGCGTAGATTTCACTCTTGGCGCCGACGTCGACGCCGCGCGTCGGCTCGTCGAGGATCAGCAGCCGCGGCTCGCGGCAGAGCCAGCGCCCGAGGACCACCTTTTGCTGATTTCCGCCGCTCAATAGTCCGACTTCTTTTTCGACCCCCACGGTGCGAACCGAAAGTTGCCGGCAGACGCGCTCCGCCAACTCGATTTCTGCCCTGCGCTTTACCAGCCGCAGCCGGCTCACTTTCAGTAGCGACGGCAGGCTGATATTGCGCCGCACCGATTGCTCGAGGAACAGTCCTTGCAGCCGGCGATCTTCAGGCGCGAGCAGCAAGCCGGCGCGGATGGCGTTTTGCGGATGACGGACGCGGATCAGTTTGCCGTCGACGCGGATCTCGCCGGCCACGGCGCGGCGCACCCCAAACAGGGCTTCGGCCAATTCGGTTCGCCCTGCGCCAACGAGCCCGGCGAGCCCCACGATTTCGCCCCGGCGGATTTCGAAATCGATCGGCCGCCGCTGCCCAGCGGTGACGCGGAGACCTGCAACCTGCAGCGCTGGGGGAGCCGATCGACCAGCTTTGTTTTCAGAAGATGCAGTCGCAGCGGCCGGCGCGTTTTTCTGCTCGCCTTGTTTTGCGGCGCTGCGCACAAAGAATTGCTTCACCTCGCGACCGATCATCAACCGGACCAGCGCCTCGTGCGAGATCTCTTCGCGGCGCAGCTCGCCGGCGTTGCGGCCGTCGCGCAGCACCGTTACGCGATCGGCGATCTGCCGAACTTCCGGTAGCCGGTGCGAAATGTAGAGAATGCCGACGCCGCTCGCCTTCAAATCGCTGATCACGGCGAATAATCGCTCCGTGTCGCGCTGCGAAAGGCTTGACGTCGGCTCGTCCATGATCAGCACGCGCGATTGCAAACTGAGCGAACGGGCGATCTCGACCAACTGCTGCTGGCCGATCGACAAGCTCTCGACCGATGTGCGGCCGCTGGTCGCCAGCCCCACGCGGCGCATGATCGCTTCGGCCTGGTCGACCATCCGGCGATCGAGCAACCGGAGCGGCCCGCCCCAGCGCGGTTCGCGCCCCAGGAAGATATTGCCGGCCACGTCGAGCGTCGGCGCGAGATTCAGTTCTTGATGAATTAGCGTCACGCCGGCGGCCTGCGCGTCTTGCACGCTGCGCAACTGCGCGGGCTGTCCATCGATCAAGATTTCGCCAGAGTCAGACGTGTTGACGCCGGCGACAATCTTCATCAGCGTGCTCTTGCCGGCGCCATTTTCGCCGACGACGCACAGCACTTCGCCCGCGCGAAGAGTCAGATGGACGCCAGAAAGGGCCTGAATGCCGGGAAAGGCCTTACTGACGCCGCGGACCTCGAGCAGAGGTGGCGCGGAAGTTGAGGCAAGATTCGGTGTTGGCGATGGTGAATGACTCATCGAAATCAATCAGAGCGGAAAGAGCATCGCAGCCCTTTCTCCCGTGACGGTAGAAGAGGGGCCGGCAGGTCAAGCCGATTAGTGTAACCAGGGAGAGCCCGCGCGGCGATTGTCGCCTTGGATCACTCCCTGCCAAGCACAAAATTCTGATCTGCGCCGATGAATCAGGACAGAAGCGATCTTATCGGATTCATGAGATCGTTCCGCCTTGACTGACCGGCGCCCTCATCCTGCAGACTACCGTCCGCCACCTTCTCCCGGAGGAAGAAGGACGCGCTGGCCTTACGACTTGTGGTCGTGATCGTGGTCATGCCCATGATCGTGGCCCTCATGGCTTTCGGCGCCGGTGTCAGTGGGCTT
>DASXPZ010000215.1:0-2069 GCA_036493275.1 Pirellulales bacterium | reverse complement strand
AACAGTCCGTGGCACGGTTGATCGATGTCGCGACATTGATCGGGCAAGCGACCGGCGACATTGGCGTGCGTGTCCCAATTATTTAAGTAGACCTGCACGAACCGCACGCCGCGCTCCACCATCCGCCGCGCCATCAGCACGGTGTTTGCAAAGCTGCCGGGCTTCTTGGCCGCCTCGCCGTAGAGCTTGAAGGTCGATTCCGGCTCTCCGCTGATATTGGTCAACTCCGGCACACTCGATTGCATGCGGAACGCCAACTCATATTGCCGAATGCGGGTGTGCGTTTCGGGATCGCCCACTTGCGCATAATTCAGTTCGTTGAGCGCGTTGAGGCCGTCGAGCGTGTTGCGGCGGACCGCGGCCGGCACGCCGGGCGGATTGTTGATGTACAAAATCGGATCGCCGCCGGAACGGAACGAAACGCCTGCGTGCTCGCCCGGCAGATAACCGCTGCTCCACAAGCGGGCCGAGATCGCCTGCACTTGCTCGGTGTTCGTGGGCTTGGCGACCAGCACGACGAACGTAGGCAAATCCTGATTCATCGAGCCCAGGCCGTACGAGACCCACGAGCCGAGGCAGGGGCGACCGGTGATCTGGTTGCCGGTTTGCAAATAGCTGATGGCCGGCTCGTGATTGATCGCCTCGGTGTGCATGCTGCGGATGAAGCAAATATCATCCACGCTCTTGGCCAGGTTCGGCAACAACTCACTGAGCCACATGCCATTGCGGCCATGTTGCGCGAATTTGAATTTCGACGGCGCGATCGGAAATCGCTTTTGGCCCGACGTCATGGTCGTCAAACGCTGGCCGTTGCGGATGCTTTCGGGCAGGTCTTTGTCGTACCAGTCGTTCATCTGCGGCTTGTAGTCGAACAGGTCCAACTGCGAAGGCCCGCCGACCATGTGCAGATAGATCACCTGCTTGGCCTTGGCCGGAAAATGGGACCCGACCGCTCCGCCGGTGGCAAAAGCCTGCGCGCCAGCCGTGCTGGCGGACGCCCGGCCTGCGAAACCGTTCCCCAAGAGCGAACCGAGCGCCGCCATCCCCAGGGCGTTCGCTCCGCGCGTAAAGAACTGGCGGCGCGTTTCAGAACGGACCCAATCTTCGAAGAGCGGATGCATCGTTTTCTCCAGGCAATAAATGCTGCCGCGGCGCGCTGGCGATCAATACAACATGCGCGCGTTGTCGCGTTATTTGTTCAAAACTTCGTCCAGGTTCATGATCTCATTGGTCAGCATCGTCCAGGAGGCCAAGGTCTGCGCATCGAGCGCCGCGTTCGGCTTCGAGGCGCCCACGGTGATCACCTGCTTCGCGTCGTCCGCGTGTTGGCGATAGTAGTCCAGGAGCGACGCAAGCGATTTCTCGACAATCGGCCGTTCCTTGTCCGCCAGCGGACGAGCCAGCAGGCGGCGGGCGATAAAGTCGACGCGCGCGGCGTCGTTGTCGCCCCCTTCGACGAGCGCTCGTTCGGCTAGTCGACGCGCGGCCTCGACAAACTGCGGATCGTTTAGCGTCACTAGCGCCTGCAGCGGCGTGTTCGTCCGCTCGCGGCGGACGATGCAGACCTCTCGATTGGGGGCGTTGAAAATATCCATCGAGGCCGGCGGCGCCGCGCGCTTCCAAAACGTGTACAGACTGCGGCGATAGACCTTGTCGCCACTATCCTCGCGATAATCGCGCGTGTTGCTGCCAATCATCGCGACCGCTTCCCAAACCCCTTCCGGCTGATAGGGCCGGACGCTAGGGCCGCCCAGTTTGCGAACCAGTAGCCCGCTGCTAGCCAGCGCCGAATCGCGCACCATCTCGGCGTCCATGCGGAAACGTGGACCGCGCGACAACCAGCGATTGTGCGGATCCTTTTCCAACTTCTCAGGCGTGGCAATCGCCGCCTGCCGGTACGTCGACGAAAGGACGAGCGAGCGGAAGAACTGCTTTACGTCCCAACCATGCTCGCGGAAATCAATCGCCAGCCAGTCGAGCAACTCGGGATGCGAAGGCTGTTCGCCCGCGACGCCGAATTCTCCCGTCGTCTTCACCAACCCGGCGCCGAAGACCTCTTGCCAGAAGCG
>DASXPZ010000214.1:0-5047 GCA_036493275.1 Pirellulales bacterium | reverse complement strand
GATCGATCATCAGTCGCGCTATTTCGACGAAGACGAAGAGATTCTGCCGCAGATGTACGACTCGCCCGAGTCGGTGCGGCAAGACACCGCCACGTTGCATTTACATCCGCTCAATTATCCGCGCAACTGTTGGTTCGCCTGTGATCCGGAGGATTATCCCTGGCACGAAAGCGCGGATCGGTTGCGATCGAAAATGTACGCCTCTGGCATTCTTTACGATTGCGACCTGGAAACGAGCGCCGGCGGCCACACCTGGGCTTACTACAACCACATGGCCCCGGTGGCGATTGATTATTTAGCGGAACGATTGGAGCGCGAACGCTTGCGAGTGGCGTGACAGCAACACATTGGACCGTTTCGCCCTCGACGCCGAATTCTCGCCGTGCAAGCAGACGTGTGACCTTCCAGTTTTGGTGTTATGCTCGCAGATCGCCCGCCGACGGGGCTGCTAGCACGCGAATCGTAGCTTGACGCCGCGGGGCTTCTGCGTCATTCTCTGCACCCCCAGCGTGATGCGACCGGAATCGACCATGTCCTCCTCGCCTGAGCATGTGCCGGTAATGCTCGACGAGGTCCTTGAGCAGCTTGCGCCCCGGCCGGGCCAGGTGATCATCGACGGGACATTAGGAGGCGGCGGTCACACCAGGGCGCTAGCCGAGCGTGTGAGTCCCGGAGGACTGGTGATTGCACTCGATCGAGATCCGGCCGCGGTGATTGCCGCCAAGCCGAGACTCGCCGAGCTGCCGGTTCGACTATTTATTGCCAACTATTGCGACATCCCCGAGGTATTATCCCAACTGCAAATCGAAAAGGTCGACGGCGTGCTGCTCGATCTCGGCCTGTCGAGCGATCAGCTGGCCGACCGCGAGCGCGGCTTCAGTTTCGACGCCGACGGTCCGCTCGATTTGCGATTCAATCCAGAAGAAGGCCAGCCGGCCAGCGAGTTGATCAACCGCATGCGCGCCGAGCCGCTGGCAGATTTGATTTACGAATATGGCGAGGAACGACTAAGCCGGCGCATTGCCCGCCGCATTGTCGAAGAGCGCGAAAAGCGACCGATCACAACGGCGCGGCAGTTGGCCGAGATCGTGCGGCGCGCCGTCCCACGATCGCCCGAGACCAGAAGACTCGACCCCGCGACGCGCACGTTTCAAGCCTTGAGAATTGCCGTGAACAACGAGCTCAAATCGCTGGAGTTGGTGCTTGAACGATTGCCGGACTGCGTGCGCGCAGGGGGCCGGATCGCCATTATCAGCTTTCATTCGCTGGAAGACCGGCGAGTGAAAGAGGCTTGTCGCAACGACGAGCGCTATCAGGTGGTGACCAAAAAGCCGCTTCGACCGCAGGAGCGCGAGACCTTTGCCAATCCCAGGGCGCGCAGCGCCAAGCTGCGAGTGGCCAGCAGAACGTAGTTACGCGCGGGCCGCACGACGCGGCCCCGGGGCGGAAGGACACGCCCAAAATTAAGAAGCTATCCGAAAACTGACGGTCGCTAGCAACACTTTCGGGTTTTGAGCGGCCAATGGTGGTTTTCGGATAGGCACTAAAATCACTCTGCCAGGTTATGGAGAACAGGCATGTCGACCGACGAATTGCATGATGCAGCAATGGGGCAACTCCACGACGACGCCGCGGAAGTCGATGGCGCTGAGACGGCCGTCGACGATTCGCCTGTTTCGTCCGGCATGGGACGCGAAGTCAAGGTTGGGCTGTCGGTGATCGGCTCGCTGCTGATGGTGCTGGGCGGCATTATCTACGTCAAAATGGGAATGCCAGGCATCAAGAGCAAGCACGTCATGAGTCCACCGGCCTCGGAGTCGAATCAACAAGCAGCAGCGCCCACGGAAGAGCCGCCGCAGATGTTGGCGGAGCCGGTCCGCGCGCCAGCGTACGAATCGGCTGGCGCAGTCGATCCCTTTGCGCCGCGCGCAGGCGCCGATCGTTACGCCCAACAGGCGCCGCCGATGACGAACGAGCCTTCGCTTCCGGCGCCCGACGGGCAAGCGATGCCCCCGGCCAACCCGGCGGCGACGCCGTTCGGAGATCCCGCCGCGCCTCCTTCAGAACCGCAGGGGCTTTCCGGTGGAGTGCAACCAGTCGCTGGAATCGAGCCGGCGCCGCTAACTCATCATGACCTTCCTCCAGAACCGTCGGCCGAAGGGCCCCTGGTCCCCACGAACGAACCGCAACTTCAATCGCCACATTCCGATCGCGAACCACAATTGGCCGAGCCGCAGGGCGTGAGTCCGGCGGCGCATGAACCGACCCTGGCGGAGCCGCAGAACGCGCCGTACGGTCAGCGTTACACCGACGATCGTTACGGAACGCAGCATGAGCCGCAGCATGCTCCAGCGCCCGTGCACGCGCCGGCCGAACACCTTCAGCCTCATGCTCAGGAGCCGCATGGCGCACCGGCGCACAATGGCGCCGCGCCAGAGAACCATGCTGGGGCGCCGCCGCCGCATCATGATCTGCCCTACGAGCACGCCGACCTTGCCCAGCGTCCAACGCGCGACGGCAGTTACGTCGTCGAGCCGAACGACAGCTTCTGGACCATCTCGCAAAAAGTCTACGGCTCGCCCGGATTTTTCAAAGCGCTGCAACGGCACAATCGCAAGCCCGGCGCGCCGAACGTAGGGCTGTCGGTCGGCGAAAAGATTTCGACGCCGCCTATTGAGACGTTGCGCCGCGACTATCCGAACCTTTGCCCCAAGCCGCGCACCGCCGCCACCGGCGGCCCAACCACCTACAACGCCAGTTCGCGCGGCGCGCCGCACACGGGGCGCGTGTATGTCGTCGAAGAAGGGGACACGCTCTACGACATCGCGCGCTACGAGCTCGGCAAGGCTTCGCGCTGGGCCGAAGTTTACGAGCTGAACCGCGATCAATTGGGCGTCGATTACAACCATCTCTCGCCAGGCATGCGGCTGGCCATGCCGTCGGACGGGGCGAACGACTCGGACAACGTCACCTCGCGCCCCGCCACGCCGTATAAATAGCTCCGCGCAGTTTTGTCGAGCAACGACGGACCTCGAGCCCCTCCTCATGTTCACTCCACGGCTGATCTTTGTGAAGCCGTGAGCCGACGCGAGTTCTCGGCCACCCGACCCGAAACGCCCCCCTCTGCACTCCTGCGCTTTCGCGCGATTCCCGCTTTTCGCGGGCCATCGAAATCCGATCGCGCCGTTTGTAACAAAGTTGCCGACGCGGCGGCTTTCGCACAAAAAAGACTAGTGCGCGATGGTTGCCGTAGGCCAAACTCGAGGGTTATAATCAGGTTCTGTAACTTTTTTGAGTTTTAGGCCTTCTGGGCGCCTTCTTCGGAGGATTCATACGTGGGTAGCGGCAAGTTTTTGTTCACCAGTGAATCAGTCAGCATGGGCCATCCGGACAAGTTGGCGGATCAAATTTCCGATGGCGTGCTCGACGCACTGTTGGCCGGCGACCCGCGCAGCCGCGTCGCCTGCGAAACCATGGTCACCACCGGCATCGCCATTATTGCCGGCGAAATCACGACCAAGGCGCACGTCAACTACACCGACGTCGTCCGCCAGGTAATTCGCGACGTCGGCTACAACGACGACCAGATGGGCATCTGCGCAGATAGCTGCGCCGTGATGGTCGCGCTCGATCGGCAAAGCCCCGACATCGCGATGGGCGTTGACGAAAATAGCGCCAAGGGAAAAGACATCGGCGCCGGCGACCAAGGTCTGATGTTCGGGTACGCTTGCAACGACACTCCCGAACTGATGCCGCTGCCGATCGCGTTGGCGCATCGCATTACGAACGATCTGACCGCCGCCCGCCAGCGAGGCGACGTCGATTGGCTCCGTCCGGACAGCAAGAGCCAGGTGACCGTCGAGTTCGACGGCAATCGGCCCA
Source organism: Pirellulales bacterium (assembly GCA_036493275.1). Classification (GTDB taxonomy): domain Bacteria; phylum Planctomycetota; class Planctomycetia; order Pirellulales; family JACPPG01; genus JACPPG01. The sequence continues at coordinate 1,165 of DASXPZ010000214.1, read as the reverse complement.
TCCGGATCGACACCGTCGTCGTTTCTACGCAGCACGGTCCCAAGGTGCAGCAGAAGGAGATCCAAGACTACGTCGTTAACAAGATCATCAAGCCCCTGTTGCCGCGCGACCTGGTCAGCAAGGACATTACCTACCACATCAACCCAACGGGCCGTTTCGAAGTCGGTGGCCCGCAGGGTGACTGCGGTTTGACCGGCCGCAAGATCATCGTCGACACCTACGGCGGCTGGGGCCGTCACGGCGGCGGCGCCTTCAGCGGTAAGGACCCCACCAAGGTCGACCGCAGCGCGGCCTACATGGCTCGCCACGTGGCGAAGAACATCGTCGCCGCCCAACTGGCGGATCGATGCGAGCTGCAGTTGGCGTACGCCATCGGCGTTTCGGAGCCGGTCAGCGTGCATGTCGACACGTTCGGCACGGGCAAGCTCGACGACTCGCGGATCTGCGAGCTGGTTCGCGAGCTGTTCATTCTCACGCCGGGTAAGATCATCGAGTACCTCGACCTGCGGCGTCCGATTTATCGCCTGACGGCGGCCGGCGGCCACTTCGGTCGCGACGAGGCGTCGTTTAGCTGGGAAAAAACCAACCGCGCGGCCGAACTGGCCGACGCGGCCGGTCTGGCGACGGCTGCCCGCTAAAGCGGTTCGCAGCCCCAAACGGGGCGAATTTCCGTAGCTAGAAATCCAACAGGCGTCGGGCGAGATTGGTCGCCCGGCGCCTTTTCATTTGGCCCTGGCGGCCTGACTCGTTACGATGCTTCGACGACAGCGTGTGCGCGATGGCGGGCGCCAACGGATAACGCGAGTCGGCTTGAACACGGACGTGACCACATGAGTTGGCAGCCCAACGCCAAACTGGCTCAAAGCTCCAGAACTTCGATCCCGTTGCTGCGCGAACTCCATGCGCCGCTGGTCGTTGCGCTGCTGGCGCTGCAAACAGCGCTCGCGCTGCTGCTGGCTTCGCGGGCGATCTTGGCTCTGGTGGCGAAGGGAGTCCAGACCACTTCCGCGGCCGGCGGACTACTGGCGTGGGTAGCGGTGGCTGCAATATTGGCCGCCGCGGCGCGCTGGGCCAGGTTTCGCGATTCTCGACATCAAAGCCCAGCGCTCGACGTCACAACGCGGTATCTGCCCCTGGCCGCAGTTACGATCACCGCCGCCAGCGC
>DASXPZ010000213.1:0-21647 GCA_036493275.1 Pirellulales bacterium | reverse complement strand
GGCGATTGCAGCGCAAATCATCGACCCAGGCGTAAACGGCGAACCTGCATAATCGCCCCCGACTTGGCGCGCACGCGCTGCAACTGCGCCGCGGCGCCTTGATCGATCAGGCGACGAGAAACTCCAGCTTCAGGCGCCAGCGCCGCGCCTTATTTCAGCTTGCCCGACTTTTCCAGGTAGGCGATGACTTCGTCCGCCAGTTGGTCGGCGGTCTTCTTGTTGGCGTCGAGGTGAAGCTCCGGCTTTGCTGGCGCTTCGTATGGATCGTCGATGCCGGTAAAGCCCTTCAGTTCGCCGGCGCGGGCCTTCTTGTACAGCCCCTTAGGGTCGCGGGCTTCGCAGACTTCGAGCGGGGCGTCGACGAAGACTTCGACAAAGTCGCCCGGCTTCAGGTTGGCCCGCACGGCGTCGCGATCGCGGCGGTAGGGGCTGATGAACGCGGTCAGCGCCACGTTGCCCGCGTCGGCAAAGAGCTTGGCCACGGCGCCGATGCGGCGGATATTCTCTTCGCGGTCGATCGCCGAGAAGCCGATGCCGAAACGCTTGGCGAAATCTTCACCGTGCTTGTCCTTAAGCATGCCTGGCCCGGCGTTCAGGCCCATGCGGATGTTGTCGCCATCCAGCACGAAGCTCCGCAGGCCGCGGGCGTGGAGCTTATGGTCGACGAGGTTGGAGATCGTGCTCTTGCCGCAGGCGCTCAGCCCGGTGAACCAGATCACCACCCCCTTGTGGCCATTTAGTTTCTCGCGCTCCTCGCGGCTGACGCTATGCTCGTGCCAGGTTACGTTAGTGTCGTTGGCCATGGGGACATTCCTCCGTGCAAATCGCCTGTTTTATCGATCGGGGTGAGCCGCCGATGATACCGGACGAGGTTCCGGCGGCAAAGGGGGCCCAGTGGCGGGGGCCCGTCGGTCGGGCAGCACCTTGCTTGATGATCTGGGAATCATGAGTCTCACGCCCAGCCCTTTGTAATCCAGCGCCTTATCGCCGGCGATTGTCACGCGGGGGGCGCGTGACCTACCATTCGTTACCGCTTCGAACAGCGCGCCTCTCGGGCGCGTGACATACTTTCGAGGCCCAAATCGTCACGCACGGCGTGCGTGACCTACAGGAAAGCGCGCATGCTCCGTTGGCGGATTACTCTGGGCGTGACGTTCGCGGCGGTGATTGTCGGGCTGTGCTGGCTCGACGCGCACGCCGATCAGCCGGGCGCGTGGCTCGCGCCCCTATTGCTGCTGATTGCCGTGCTGGCGGGGGATGAACTGTTGCGAATGGCCAAGGGGATTGCAGCCGGGACGATCGCGTGGGCGGTTCACCTCGGGACAGTCGCCATCGTGGCCGCGAATTTTTTGCCCCATTTCTCGCGCCTGGCAGCAGATGGCGCCTCCGCGGCGCTGGGGACTTGGGGGTGGCCTTTTTTGACGCTCGGCGGCGCCATGCTGCTGGTGTTGATTGTCGAAATGGTCCGATACCGAGCGCCGGGCGTGCATGCACAGCGGCTGGCGCTCTCGGCGCTGGTGTTTCTGTACGTTGGCGCGCTCGTGAGTTTTTTGGCTCAACTGCGGTTCGTGGGGCCCGGACGAAACAGCGGCCTGGTGGCGCTCGTTTCACTTGCCGTGGTCGTCAAGTTCGCCGACATCGGCGCCTACACGGTGGGGCGTTTGTTCGGGCGGCACAAAATGGCGCCGATTCTTAGTCCCGGCAAAACGCTCGAGGGCGCGGCCGGCGCCATGCTCTTCGCTTGCCTCGGCGCCTGGCTCGCTTTGAATGTCTTGGCAGCGCCGATCGCCGGTGAGCCCGTCACGCCGCTGGTCGCGTGGCGCTGGATCGTCTACGGGCTGGTCGTCGGAGCGGCCGGGCTGGCGGGCGATCTGGCGGAGTCGCTCTTGAAGCGCGACCTGGGGCGCAAAGATTCGAGCGACTGGATGCCCGGCTTCGGCGGCGTGTTGGACCTGGTCGATTCGATCTTGTTCGCGGCGCCGGTCGCCTACGCGTGTTGGGAATTCGGCCTGTGCCGGATGTGAGGATGTCGACATTTACAGGCCGACCAGCCGCCCGTCGCGGGGCGCGAGTCGCTCGCCGCGGCGGTTTCCGGGCGTCTCGACGATTATTCTGGTTGTCGCAAGTAGCTGTGCTGTCAAGCTTTGCAATGCGGGGCAGGGCGGACCCTGTTCGCCCTGGCCTGTGGTACACTATAAAGCAGCTTGGCACGGCTCATGTCTGGTTGCCGCGACGGTGAGTCTGCGGCACTTTTCTGAATGACTGAAGCAACCATCTCGGTGGTCGACTCCAAAGCGCTTTTGTCGCTATTTGGACCTCGCGACCAGCACCTGCGCAAGGTTCGCGACGCCCTGGGCGTCGAGATCTCAGCGAGGGACGATCAAATCCGCATCCAGGGACCGGAGAACGCCGTGGCGCGCGCGACCGACGTCCTGGAGCAACTCAAGGCGATTGTTCATCGGCAAGGAAGCCTGGAACCGGACGAAGTCTCGCGCGTGCTGGCCGACTCGAACGGCCAGGCCGCCGCCCTAGGGGTCGCCCCAATCGAGGTCCTCAACGCCGGGCGAAAGGTCACCCCGCGCACCGCCGGGCAGGCCCGCTACGTGCAGGCGATCGCCGAGCACGACATCGTGTTTTGCGTCGGCCCCGCCGGCACCGGCAAAACCTACCTGGCCGTGGCGATGGCCGTGGCCGCGCTCAAGCAGGAGCGCATCCGCAAAATTGTGCTGGTCCGTCCAGCGGTCGAAGCGGGCGAGAGCCTGGGCTATTTGCCAGGTGACTTACAGGCCAAGATCAACCCCTATCTGCGGCCGCTACTCGATGCCCTGCGCGAGATGATGGACTACGATCAAATTCGCCGTTATACGGATCAGGACCTGATCGAGGTAATTCCGCTGGCTTACATGCGCGGCCGGACGTTGAACGACGCCTTCATTATTCTGGATGAAGCGCAGAATACGACCGTTGCGCAGATGAAGATGTTTTTGACGCGCATGGGGCGCGGGTCGAAGATCGTGGTCTCGGGCGACGCCACGCAGATCGACCTGCCGACGCAGGTGCAGAGCGGACTGATCGACGCCATGCGCCGTTTGAAATCGATCGAAGGACTGACGCAAGTCGAGTTGACCAATTCGGACATCGTGCGCCATCGGCTGGTGCAGGACATTGTCCGCGCTTATGAGGAGCCACCCAAGCGGCGTCGCCCTACCGCCTGATCAAAGATGTCCATTGGCGCCAGAAAATTGACCCGGCCAACGCGGGTTGTGTCGTTCAAGTCCCCTCCCGGCCGAATCTCTCGGCTATGGACCCGTGCTCGTCGCGGCGACGTGGTGCTGCGGCTGGGTCTCTGCCTGCTGACCGCGGTCTTGCTGTGGGGAGTGACGCGGGCCTGGTCTCCGCCGTTCGCGCATCGCGTGGACGACGTCTTGACCGAGGACATTTCGGTCGATTGGGCCGAGGACGAGCACAGCGAGGCGAGCACCGTCTCGATCGCCGCCGGCCGGCCGCTGACGCCCGAACAGATCGCGATGCTGGCTAACGATTACACGAATTCGATAGCGCGGCTCCCTCGCAGCGCCGCCGCGGTGCGATCGCTGGCGACCTTCGGCCTGATCTTCGGACTGTTCGCGCTGTGCGGATATTTTCTATATCACCAAGACCGGCGAATGCTGAAGGACCTGCGACGGTTTAGCACGTTGCTGGGGCTAACGGTCCTCTGCTGCGCAACGGCCCGCCTGGCGTGGCCCTATCCGTGGCGGGCCGAATTGGCGCCGATTCTATCGTTCGGCATGATCTGCGGCATTGCTTATAAGCGCGAGTTGGCCCTGTTGATTTCGGTCTGTCTGTTGATCTTTCTCGGACTGGTCGGCGGCTACCGGTTGGGCGAATTTGTCATGCTGATCGGCAGCATCTCGATCGCCATCCTGCTGCTAGGCCGGATCCGCAGCCGCGACAAACTGATGAAGGTGGGGTTGGTCACCGGCGTCGGCGCGATGGCCCTGACGATGATCACTCGGCTGCTCGACGGCGCCCCACTGGGGAGCGAACTGTGGATTCGCGCACTCTGGAACGGCGGCTGGGCCCTGGCGGCTGGCGTGATCACCACGGGGCTGCTACCGGTGATCGAGCGGATCTTCAGCGTGCTTACGGATCTCAGCCTGCTCGAGCTGGGGGACGCTTCGCATCCGCTATTGCAAGAGTTGGTCCGCCGCGCGCCGGGCACCTATAACCATTCGATCAACGTCGCCTCGATTGCCGAGGCCGCCGCCGAAGCGATCGGCGGGCGACGCCTGCTGGTCCGCGTCGGAGCCTACTTTCACGACATCGGCAAGATGCTCAAACCGGGCTACTTCGTCGAGAACCAGGGAGCCGAGGCCAATCGCCACGACGCCCTCATGCCGGCCATGAGCACGCTGATCATCGTAGCGCACGTCAAAGACGGCGCCGATCTCGCCCGCCAACACCATTTGCCGGAGCCGGTGATCGATTTTATCGAGCAGCATCACGGCACCACGCTGGTCGAGTATTTCTATCGCCGCGCGAACCAGCAGAACGAGGGCAAGCCCGATAGTTCGGAAGTGCCGGAAGACTCGTTCCGCTACCCTGGCCCGAAGCCGCAAACGCGTGAAGCCGCGGTGTTGATGCTGGCAGACGCCGTCGAGAGCGCGTCACGCGCGCTGGTCGAGCCGACGCCGGCGCGAATCGAAGGACTCGTCGACGAAATCGCGATGAAACGACTTTTGGACGGACAGTTCGACGAATGCGGGCTGACCCTTAAGCAGTTGCGGATCGTCGAGGATAGTTTGATCAAGTCGTTAACGGCCGTGTACCATGGTCGGGTCAAATACCCGGACCAGCGCACGGCCTAAGCCGGACGAACGCCGTGTTTCGAATCGAGATCACCAACGAGCAGACTGGTTTGTCGATCGACGAAGCTCGCCTGCGCGCCGCGGTCGAGGCGGTGCTGACCGGCCAGGGCTTCTTGCGCGGCGCGGTCAGCGTGGCGATCGTCGACGATCCGGCCATCCACGTGTTGAACGCCCGTTACCTGCAACATGATTATCCGACCGATGTCTTGAGTTTCCTGCTCGAAGAGGGAGAGGGCTTTGTCGAAGGCGAGGTGATCGTCAGCGCGGAAACCGCCGCGGTGAGCGCTTCCCGCTACGGCTGGACGCCGCTCGACGAATTGCTGCTCTACGTGATTCATGGGACGCTCCATCTGACGGGCCTCGACGACCACGAACCGGAAGACGCCGCCGAAATGCGCCGGCAAGAGGCTCGCTACTTGGCGCCCTTCGGGCTGACCGCCGCTTGGCAAGATCGGGCGCCGCGATTGGATCCGCATGTTGCAGCGAACCCGAAACCTTTGGCGAAAGGAAGCGCCTCGTGACGCTCGGCGTTGCTATTCTCTGGGCAGTCGTTTCGCTTGTTCTGGCAGGCGCGCTGGGCTCGGCTGCGCGGGCCCTCGGCGAGTTATCTCGCCAAGAGGTCGAAGAGGAATGCCGCCGCCGCAAGCTGGAACCGCTGGCGGTCGAGATTCTACAACGACATGAACAGGTGGCGCTCGGCCTGGGCTGCCTGGTGCTGATTTGCGACGCCATTTGCCTGGCCGCGATCTATGCCTCGGTCCTCGCCTGGCAGCCGGCCGCCGAATGGAGCGGCTGGGCGCGGTTTGGCCTGGCGGCGCTCAAAGGGAGCGCGGCGCTGGTGATCAGCAACTTCTGGGCGCCGCGACTGGCCGAGGGATTATTCACTCCCTCGATCGTCTGCTGGCTGTGGCCCCTATTGCGTAAACTGAGCGCTCTCGCCATCCCGCTAGTCGCTGTGACGCGCGCCATCGAGCGCCGCGCCGAGATCGCGGGCGGCCGCAAGCCGGATTCCCAGGCCGAGGCTTCGTTGCACGAAGAGCTGCGAGAGATCGTGGCTGAAGGGCATCGCGAAGGACTGCTCGAAGAAGAGGCCCGCGAAATGATCGAAGGAGTCATTCAACTCGGCGACGCCGACGTCTCACAAGTCATGACGCCCCGCACGTACATGTCCTCGCTGCAAGTGGGCTTGCCCTTGGATGAAGCGCTGCGGTTTGTGATTTCGTCCGGTCATACGCGAATTCCGGTGTACGACAAGAGCCGCGACGAGATCATCGGCATTCTGCACATGAAGGACTTGCTGCCGGAGTTGGTCAAACCGCCGGCGGAGCGCGCAGAAAACGTCTCGCAGTTGTTGCGTCCGGCCCTTTTTGTGCCGGATACCAAGCGACTGGACGCCCTGCTCGAAGAGTTCCAACAAAACCGCAGCCACATGGCCGTGGTGCTCGACGAATACGGCGGCGTCTGCGGCCTGGTGACGATCGAAGACGTGCTCGAGGAGATCGTCGGTGAAATCGTCGACGAGTACGACGACGATCTGGTCGACGGCATCAAGAATATCGACGACCGCACCTCCGAGGCCTTGGCCCGCGTGCGGATCGACGAGGTCAACGAGCGCTTGAGCCTCCATTTGCCCGAGGATGGCGATTTCGACACCATCGGCGGCTTCGTCTTCAGCCATCTGGGGCACATTCCCAGCGTGGGGGAGCAAGTCACGATCGACGACGTCCGGCTGACGGTGATGGACGTCACCCGCCGCCGCATCGAGCGCGTGCGGATTGAAGTTCTCGACCCCTCCCAGCGTGAAATGGCGTAAGCCGCGATGAGTGCGGAAAAGACGCTGGCCCTGGTATTGCGGGTGGTTGAGTTCAGTGAGTCAAGTCTGATCGTGACGCTGTTCACGCGCGATTTTGGCAAGGTGCATGGCCTGGCCAAGGGAGGTCGCCGGCCGAAAGGGCCATTCGAGTCTGCCCTTGACCTTCTTTCCCTTTGTCGGATAGTGTTCCTCCGCAAATCGTCCGAAGCCCTGGATTTGCTGACCGAGGCCAAACTCGAGCGGCGCTTCCGGCTGGCTACCCGCGACCTGTCTTGTCTTTACGCGGGCTACTACGTCGCTGAACTTTTGAACGAACTTACCGACGACTCCGATCCCCAGCCGGATTTATTCGACGCGGCGAACGAAACGCTCGCGCGTCTGATGACTCCCGGCGTCAGGGTAGGGGCCGTCGTGCTCCGCTTCGAACTTACCGCGCTGCGAGCCGTCGGGCATCAGCCCGCGCTGAACGCTTGCGCAGAGTGTGGCAAACCGATAGCGGAAACGGGCCGCGTTCCGTTTGGCGTGTTGGCCGGCGGCGTGCTGTGCGCGGCGTGCCGGCCCGGCAAGAAACAAGTCGTCTCCATCAGTCGACCGGCGATCGACGCCTTAAAAACGTTCGCGGATCCGAGCAACGAAGCATGGCAAACGTTTGGGTTAGATCGAGCGGTCGCTGGCGAGCTGCGCGGTCTGATGAACCGTTATCTATGGAGCCTGCTGGGCCACAAGCCGCGGTTGCACGATTATTTGGGAACCGCTTCGGAATGATCGGCCGCGCGGCGCTACGGCGCGGCGGACGTTGCGCCCGCTCGCTGCTGGCGCTGTCGCTCTTGAGCCTGGTCTGCGGGTGCATCACGCCGGCTGTGGCGCCGGCGCCGGACGAACCGCTGACACCCTATTCGCCGTTGCACGCCCAGCGCGGAACGATCACGAATCCGACGCCTTCCTCCGACGCTCCCAGCGTGCAATCGCACCTGACGGCCAGCCGCGCGCCGACTTCGGATGACGAAGAGTTGCTAAAGAGTCCTGAAAAGCGCACATTCTCGGATTGGCTGTCCGACCATTCGCCCAATAAGATGACCAAGCGCTTCAAGGAAAAAATCGGGTTGGGCCCGGACGAAGAGCTGGCGAAAAAGCTCTATACCGACGCCGATCTCAAATTCCGCCAGAAACAATACGCCGAGGCGGCCAAGCTCTTTAAAAAGGCCGGCAATCGCTGGCCCGACTCGATGCTGGAAGAAGACGCGATGTTCATGCGCGCCGAGAGCTATTTCCAGATCGACAAGTACCCCAAGACCAGCGACGTCTACACGGTGCTGATGAAAAAGTACAACAACTCACGGCATCTCGACATGGTGGTCAAGCGCCGGTTCTCCATTGCTCGCTATTGGGACACCAAGGGGAGAGACCGGGCGGCGCTCAACTTCAACTGGTCGGACAAGACGATTCCCTTTTGGGACGTCACCGGCAATATGGTGGCAGTCTACGAGAGCATTCGCATGGATGACCCGACGGGCCCCTTGGCCGACGACGCGACCATGGCCACGGCCAACGCGCTTTTCCTGAAAGGGCGCTACGAAGACGCCGGCTATCACTACGATCTGATGCGCACCGAGTTTCCGCAGAGCGAGTTCCAGGCGCAAGCCCATCTGCTGTGCATGGAATGCAAGCTGCAGTCTTATCAAGGACCGCAGTACGACGATAAACCTCTGAGAGACGCGGCCAAACTTGCCAAAACGATCCGCACGCAATACGCTCAGCAACTGCCCGACGAACGCGAACATATCGCCCAGGTCGAAAAAGCGATCGATGCCCAAATGGCGGAGCGCGATTGGTCATTGGGTGAGTTCTACGACAAGACGTTCCATTACGGCGCGGCGCGTTACTACTACAACGCCGTGCTCGAAAAACATCCCGAAAGCCGCTTCGCCGACATGGCCAAGACGCGCATCGCGTCGATCAAGGATAAGCCACCGGAACCAGCCAACGAAATCGAGTGGGTCGCGCGGCAATTCCGTCGCGCGCCCAAGCCAGCCGCCGACGCCGCGGCGCCCGACGCCAAGCCGGCCGATCAGCCGGCGCTGGTGCAACAGCCGCCGGGCGCTCCGACGTCGCAGAGTCCGCAATCCCCGCCTGTGGTCGCCCAGCAACCGCAACCGTCCCAGCAACCTCGAACACAATGATCACCACGAGGTCCCGCAACTCGCGATACGCTTCCCCAGCCATCCCAAGCGGCGCGACGCCGATCGGGCGGGCTGTGGCTCTCGCTACGCGCGTCCGGCGCCTGTTGCTGTCCGCCGCGGCGCTGGCCGCATGCCTCAGTTCGGCAGGTTGCGCAGGATATCGCGTCGGATCGGCCTCGCTCTTTCCGGCGGATATAAAAACCGTTTACGTGCCCATCTTCCAGTCCGACAGTTATCGCAGATACTTGGGGGAGCAGATCACCGAGGAAGTGATCAAAGAAATCGAAAAACGGACGAACTATAGAGTCGTCAATACGCCCAACGCCGATAGCGTCCTATCGGGCCGATTGCTGAATGAGACCAAGAACCTGTTGGTCGAGTCTCCCACGGACGAAGCTCGCGAAAGCCAGCAGATGTACGTGGTGGAAGTCACCTGGCTCGATCGCCAAGGGGTGGCCCTTTCTCAAGGCCAGACGAAACCCCTCCCCGCCGCCACCGCCAACATCACGCAGACTTCCAGTATCGTGCCCGAAGTCGGGCAGTCGAACGCCACGTCGCAGGAGACCCTCGCCCAGGGGATCGCCCGACAGGTTGTTTCGCTGATGGAAAACCCCTGGTAGGCTTTCAGGGAATGACCCCTGCGGCCGATCCTCCTCTGGCGTCCTCTGACCGTTTTGCCGGTCGCGCCACGCGCTGGCGATTGCGCACCCGACTGCTGGAACTCCCTTTGCGCCCGCTTCTGATGGGCATCGTGAACGTCACGCCGGATAGTTTCTCGGACGGCGGCCGCTTCTTCGATCCGCAGGCCGCCGTCGCGCAAGGGTTGCAACTCGCGGCCGACGGCGCGGACCTGCTCGACGTCGGCGGCGAAAGCACGCGCCCTTACGCGGACGCAGTCGACGAGCAAGAGGAGCTGCGCCGCGTCTTGCCCGTCGTGGCGCGTCTGGCCGAACAAACGAAACTTCCGATCTCGATCGACACGTCGAAGGCCTCGGTAGCCCGCGAGGCGCTGAGCGCCGGCGCCGAGATCATCAACGACGTCACCGCGCTAGCCGGCGATCCAGGCATGCTTGCGATAGCTATCGAATCGCAGGCGGGCGTCTGCGCCATGCACCTGCGTGGCACACCGCAGACGATGCAGGACGACCCGCAGTACGAAGACGTCGTCGCCGAAGTCCTCGAATTCCTGCGAATTCGGCGCGACGCGCTCATCGCGGCGGGAATCTCGCCGGAGCGGCTGGCGCTCGATCCGGGCATCGGCTTCGGCAAAACGCACCAGCACAACCTCACCCTGTTGGCCGGCTGCCGCCGCCTGCATGAGCTCAAACAGCCGGTGCTGGTCGGACCCTCTCGAAAAGCGTTCATTGGCAAAGTAATCGGCGACAAACTGGCTGACCGAACGGCGGGAACCGTGGGTGTTGCCTTGTCCCTTGCGCAACAGGGAGTGCAAATTCTCCGCGTCCACAACGTGGCCGATGTGCGTCAGGCGCTGTTGCTCTTCGAAGCAACCGGCGGACTGAATGGGCAAGCCGCGAAGTTGAACGATTGAGATCGTATTGCGCTACTGCGCAGCGCTCCATAATCTGCCGCAGTGCTTCAGTCGCGATCCGAACGCATGAACAGGTAAACCAGCATCAGCACCGATTGGAGTGTCGCCGCGACGTAGGTCCAGGCGGCCGCGTTCAGCACGCGGTTCACGTACACCATCTGCGGCGCTTCGACGATGCCGAGCGCCACGAGTTGTTGCTTCGCTCGATTGCTGGCGTTGAATTCCACCGGCAGGTTGACGAGTTGAAAGAAGACCACCGCCGAGAAGAGCACAATGCCGGCGAACACCAGCAGCTTGATTCCCATAATCAGCCCGAAGACGAACAGTAGCATGCTCGATCCACTGCCGAAGTTGGCGACCGGCACGACCGCGTTGCGAATCGCCAGCGGGGCGTAAGCCCGCGCGTCTTGAATGGCGTGCCCCGCTTCGTGCGCAGCGATCCCCACGGCAGCCAGCGAGCGGCTTTGAAAAACCTCGGTGCTCAGTCGCAGCACTTTGGCCCGCGGATCGTAATGGTCTGTCAGATGACCAGGAACCTGCTCGATGTCGATATTGCTCAGCCCGGCCGAATCGAGAACGTGGCGCGCCGCGCCGGCCCCGCTGAGGGGCGCCGCCATTTTTTGGGCTTCGGCGTACGCCGCGTGGATCCGCCACTGAGCCCAAGCGGCCAGCGCCAAAGCCGGGGCCAGGATCAGAAAATAGGTTGGGTCAAAAAAGTACATGGCTCAAAACGCTCCTTGCGTTGTCACTTTGCGTTTAATTGTCGTTGTCCGGTTAGTTGTTCGCCGACGGCCGAAGAATCTCGTGGCCATCGCCCGCGCGGCTTGTGTTCCTACGTTGCCAATCGCCTTGTTGTTCGATCCATAAGTTACTCATGCAATTAGACTTAGGTAATTCGCTCGAATCTGCTCTATAGGAGGCTTCGTCGCCGGGTGATCCTCCCTGCACAAACCACTTATTTTGCCCCGTTCATTGGCCGCCGCCGTAGGAGCGTGGTATCTTTCCATGCGGCGAGCGCCGCACTGCCTACCGATTTGAGGGCGCGAGACGCGCTCTATCCCACCCTCGGCGAAAGGACGCGCCCCGACCACGCGGGCCGCCCCAAAGCCCGCAAGCGAGCCCCACTTCTATGACTACCGTCACTCTTCGTTCCAATAGCTCTACCGCGACGCTCTGTGCGTTGCTTTTCCTTTTGTGCGCGTCGCTGGCGCCTTTGTGCGGTTGCGGCGAGGTTCGCATTTCGCAGGCCTCAGCCACGGTCCCTGAACCAACCATTCCGAACGACGATGACGTGCTGCGCGATCGGATCGACAAGGCCTACGCGCTAACCGGCCGCCGCCACCTGGTGGCCGAGACCAACGCCGCCTGGCAAGTCGTGCATGGCATTCTCGCCTTTGGCCCCGACCTGATGCTCGACGTGCAGGGCAAGCCGGTCTCGGCGCTGAAGTATCTGGAAGAAGGGGGCCGTTTGACCGGCTGGGTTTTGATTCCCGGCGATAAAGGGCTCGAGGCCCCGCTCGAAGCCGGCAGCAAAAGCGGCCAAGGGCACGAAGATCAGTGGCTTGGCTACCTCTCGTTGATCGGTCTGCCAGACACCACGCCGCTGAAAGTGGGTGACCGCACGTTCACGATTCGCGATTTGATGAATCAGGCGATGTGGGACATCTATCCCGACATGGAGTCGACCTGGACGTTGATGGGCCTGACAGCCTATGTCCCGGAGGACACCAAATGGAAATCGAAAAACGGAACCGACTGGACGATCGAGCGCGTCGTGCAAATGGAATCGACGCTCGATCCCTCGCCTGAGCTGCGCAACAGCGCCTGCGGCGGCACGCACCGGTTGGTCGGCCTCACCGTGGCGGTTCAGCGACACTTAAAGAACGGCGGCAAGCTCGAAGGAGGCTGGAAGTCGGGCCAGGACCGCATCGACATGGCGGTTCAGATGTTCCGCGGCTACCAACAGCCCGACGGATCGTTTTCGAGTGAGTATCTGCGCCGCGCCAACGGCACCCCCGACGTTGGCAATCGGATCGGCACCACCGGGCACACGCTCGAATTCATGGTGCTGGCCCTGCCGGAATACGAGCTGCGCAGCCCCTGGATGACAAAGGCCGTGCTGCGGCTGTGCGACATGCTAGAGCAAACGCGCGACTATGACCTGGAGTGCGGCGGCCTCTACCACGCAGCCCGCGGCCTGCGACTCTATCGCGAGCGCCGCTTCGGCTCGCCGCCGCCATCGCCGGAGGCGCAGGCCGATACGAAACCAGCGCCGGGCGTTTGAGCGAAGCAAAGTTCCGCGGGAGTCCTACACGCTTTCACGTCTCAATACGGCGCGACAGTTCACTGCAGTTTCAGCGTGCATTCATCCGCCCGGCTTGCCCTACTTGATCGGCGAGTAATCGGTCGGCGTCAGGAATTGTGACTTCACATCCTTCGTCAGCGAGCCGTTTTTCTGTGACTCTTTGTAAACGGCCTGCCATTCGGGGTCGGACATGAAGCCCTTCCAAGACTTCTCGCGGGCTTCCTTGCTGGGGTACGCCAGGATGTAGACCAGCGTGTTCTTCTGGTCGGCCGTGAGAGGCTCCTTCGGGTCGGCTCCTTCGGCCACGACCCAATAACCAATGAGCGTCATGCCGTGCTTCTGGAAGAGCTTGTTGGTGTGATCGCGAAAGCGGCTGTGGAGCTGATCGAACTTGCCATCCGCGGCCACGTATTTTCGCAACTCGAAGAACCGATCGGGCGTCTTCTCATCGGCCGCCCGCGCGGCCCAGCCGGTGAGCAAATACGCGGCGGCGGTCCCGCCAATCAACGACAAAATCACCCAGCGGAGCTTCAGTTTCGGAGCGGCGGCGGACATGGTGGGATCTCCTGATTTCGAATAGGTCATCGGGTTCGATGAGTGCGAAGGTGGAATTGCCCCGTCATTGGTTTCGCTGGCATATTATGTGGCGGGCCGCCGCGCGTCTACCGACACGGGTCTACCGGTTCCCGGCGAATCCAGCGTAGTGAAACAGACTCCCGGAATTTCGTTGACAACACCATCCCGCGGACGCTACCGTATACGCCAATTGTGGGGCATTGGAGTGGATTTCTCGATTGTGAGGTCCGCTAGTGGCCTTGAGAAAGCCTATCGCTGTGTCGGCGCGCCCGGGCCTGCTTGCGCCGCTCCATAGCTCCCCTCCAAGCTCTTCTGCAATTCAGTGGCCCTTTTGCTGGCCTGATTTTCTATCAGCCCTAATCGGCGCCAAAGATTTTCGCTGCCCAAACGCAAGACACTTCGCGCTGATCCGGGGCGCTATTCTGCAGGCGATGCGTAAGTCGCTGGCGTTCACGTTTCCTTGGGAAATTCCCCTGCTCGTTAGGAGGCGCTTTGCGCCGCTGAGAGCAGGATCGTAAATCGAAGTTAGAGATTGGTTGCAAGTGGTTTAAGTGTCGGGCCAAAGACTGCATTCGAATTACAAAGGAGACTGCTCGTGAAATGTCAAAACATGATTTTGCGATCCGTGGCCTTGAGAGCTAGCCTCTCGATCCCGATCCTCTTGTTGGCGTGTGGCCTGTTCCTTTCGCCGGCCGTCGGCGCTGTCATTGTCGGCCCGGCCTCGGTGAGCGCGCCTTTTGGCGATGACGTGCATACCAGCACGTTGAATCCCTATCCGCTCATCAATATCAGCACGATTACTTATCCGGGCAACCCGGCGCTCAATGGGCAGTGCGTGTGGATCAACGCCGGTTTGGACGCGTTCATCAAAGCCAATCCGGTGAATGGATCAGGTCCATCGGGGGCCGGTTGGAGTTACACTTGGGCTGGCGTGGCGCAGGAAGCGGCAGTGGAAAAGGGCCTCAGCCTGGTTAGCTACAACGCCAACGGAAACACTTATGACGGTTACAATCCGTACGTGGTAAGCCAACCCGACGTCGTGGCTGGCAACGGCACAAATTACCCTTCGGATATCACGAACGCGGAAGCTGGCGGGGCCGTTTTGAATCTCAAGTACACGCCTGGAAATGGCGCCCCGGTTCTTAACGGTCTTCACTGGATTCAAGGGTACACCGGTAGTCTGCGTGGAAACGCCTTCGGTCCCATCTTGGATAACGTGGGGGGCGGCGCCTACAGCACGCAGGGGACGAAGTCTCCCTACTACGACGCGCCTCCGGGCGGCGGCGGAGGCACCGCGGGGACCCTGCCGGGAGGCGGCGGTTGGTTCCTCGACACCCCGTTCGCAACGGAAGGGGAGTATGAGTTGAATCCCGTGGTCACCTCCCAGTTTCAAGTGGCCCTGGTCACCGACACCGTCACCAACCAACCTCTCGGTCCGGGAGGCGCCTTGGTGCCGCAACACGCGCTCACCATTTACGGCGGGGATTGGTGGGGTTACACCTATACCACGGTTGAAACCCCCGAGCCTGCCACTTGGGTCCTAGCAATGTGCGGGGTTGTTGGCGTTTCTGTGACGACCCTGCGGGCTCGGCGACGACAACGGTAGCCAACGCTACAGAAACCGTCTTCGTCCGATCCAAGATTTATCCATTGGTTGAAATACCAACCACTGGCTGACTTAGTCCTAGCGTGGTACCGGTCAATTCATCGCTCGGGCGCCTAACAGGCGCTCGAGCGAACCTGTAACTCTCCTGGCGCCGCGTCGCCGGGAGGGTGACAGGCGGTGCGCGCAAGGTTTTGATGATTCGTCAGCCAGCATGAATTCCCTCGCGAGGGTCGCCGTCCGACGAAGTTCGATTCGGTCGAAGGCGCATTGCGGCGATGATTCGCCGTGCAGAGACACGTAGGCGGCCCGGCCTTCGCCTATCCGCCGGCGGAATCCAGATACGGATCCTGTCCCAAGTGCTGATGCATTTTGCGGCGTTCCTTCTCGTAATACATCAGCACGCGGCGGTCGCGGAAGTGCTTTCGTTCGATCCGGGCTTGCGACTTGCGGAACAGTCGCCCCAGGTGATCCAGCCCCGTGGCCTGGCGGTCGCCGCGATTCTTCAATCGCTTTGCTTTTTTGGGACCGAGGCCGGAGAGGAGAATGTCGTCGTCAAGCGCCAAGTATTGCCGCCACGTGCCGGGATCTCCCTGACGACCGCAGCGGCCGATCAATTGGCGGTCAATGCGGGCCGAATCGTGCATTTCGGTGCAGATCACGTGTAAGCCACCGCGCTCGGCGATGCCTTCGCCCAGCTTGATGTCGGTGCCGCGTCCGGCCATGTTGGTCGAGACGGTGACTTTATTGAGCTGCCCGGCGGCCGAGACGATTTCGGCCTCTTCGGCGACCTTGTTGGCGTTGAGCACCTTCGCGCCGACGCCCGCCTTGGCCAACAACTTCGAAAGATGTTCGCTTTTGTCGATCGACCGCGTGCCGATCAGCACTGGTCGGCCAGTGGCGTGAATGGCGGCGACTTCTTCGACGATTGCTTCCCATTTGTCATCGGCGCTGCCGAAGATCCGCTCCGGCAATTGCTGGCGAATCGCCGGCCGGTTCGTCGGAATGGGCTGAACGCGCAACTTATAGATTCGCCGCAGCTCGCCGGCTGAACTGCTGCCGGTGCCGGTCATGCCGGCTACGCGCGGATAACGCAGAAAGAAATCCTGCACGGTGATTCGCGCGGCCTGCCCGGTGGCGATCGTGACTTCGACCTTCTCCTTGGCCTCGACGGCCTGGTGGATGCCCGCCCGCCATTTGCGCCCCTCGGCCAGGCGTCCGGTGAATTCGTCGACGATCACGATCTCACCGTCGCGAACCACGTAGTGACGATCGCGCGTGTAAATACGATCGACGCGGATTGCCCGCTCGATGTACTCGTACATCGTAAACAGGCCAATCGAATCGAGCGCCTCAGGCTTGGAGATCGAACGGACCAATTGCCGCCCGGCCGCCAGCAGCTCGACCGATTGAGTATCGTGATCGAATTCGTAATGCTCGTCTTCGACGAACTGCGAGACCGCCTCCGAGCTCCAGGCGTGGCATTCCGCGGCGATCTTCTCTTCTTCAGTCGGCAGGGCCGAGATGATCAGCGGCGTGCGGGCTTCGTCGATCAGAATGCTGTCCGCCTCGTCGACCAGCACGAAGTGGGCTGCGCGCTGCGTCGGCTTCTCTCCGGCGCTATCCGATTGGCCCAACATGCCTCCCAACTGGTCGCTCATTCCTTCAGCGATGCGCCGTTGCAACAACCGGTCTCGCAAAAAATCGAAGCCGAACTCCTTGGCGGTGCCGTACGTCACGTCGCAGGCATACGCTTCACGTCGGGCGGGGGTGGACATTTGCGATTCGATCACGCCGACGCTCATGCCCAAGACTTCGTAGATCGGCCGCATCCACTCGGCGTCGCGGCGGGCGAGGTAATCGTTGACCGTGGCCAGGTGAGCGCCGCGGCCGGCCAAGGCCTCCAAATACATCGGCAGCGTGGCGGTGAGCGTTTTGCCTTCGCCCGTCTGCATCTCGGCGATCGAGCGATTGCACATGGCGATGCCCCCCAACAACTGCACGTCGAAGTGCCGCATGTTCAGGGTCCGTCGCCCCGCTTCGCGCACCAAGGCAAAGGCTTCGGGCAGCAGCCGCGGCAGGGGCTCGTTGCTGCGAGCCCGATATTTGAGCGACAGGCTCCGCTTACGCAGGTCCTGGTTCGAAAGCTGCTGAAACTCCGTCTCGAAGGCGGCGATCTGCGGCAGGACTTTCGACCAGCGCGCAATCCTGCCCGGCAATGGAACGCCGAACGATGAAAAGAGGCCGAGGCTCATACTTCTAGAGATAACGGACGGCGCTGCGATTCCCAAGAGGCCCCGGCGGTTGCGAAGTTCGCCCGAATGGCGCCTAGTGGCGGATTCCGCAATGCGCAGGTAATTCTACGTCGCAGAAACGTTGAGGGATCGAGCGACGCCCGAGTTTGCCTCCTGTCCCTTGGCGCAGTTTTTAGCGACAAAGGGGAACTCTCCGCGGATTCCGAACGGCTGCGCTCGCTCCGATCTACTCGGAGAGGCGCTGCACTTGGCTCACGCGATAGAGGGGCGAAAACGAGCCTTGCGGCCCGGGACGGCCGTCGAGTTGTCCTTTGACCGAGACGAACTCGCCGGCCTTGTGCCCGGCCAGCAGATCGCTGTCGGCCAGCACCACGCTGCCGCCGAAGCGATCGGTCGGTCCATCGATGGGGACGTATCGCAATTTCCAGACGCGCGTGGCGGCGGAATATTCGAGTTGCCCTTGCAGCCAGGCGTAGTTGCCGTCGAAGCCGTAGGTGGCGCCATGATCGGTTGGGCCTTTTGCCGCGGCGGCCGGCGCAGCGGCTGTGCTCCCTGGACGGTAGGGCGCGGTGTTTGCGCCGGCGGGTTGGGAATCGCCCTGATTACTCGCGTAAACGCTGTGCGCCACGGTGTTCGGATCGTCCGCCGGCGCCTGGTATGAAACCGGTTGCACTCCCGAAGCGCCGCGCGGATCGCGTAGCGGCTGTGCCACAGGGGCCTGCTGCAGTTGCGTGATGGGCTGTAGGATCTCTTGTCCTGGAACATTGCCGCCACCGGGGACATCGGTCGCGGCGTGGGCCAGCGCGGCGCCGGAGGTGGTTTGGTCCAGCGGCCGCATCGGCGGGGCGGCCGCTTGATTGTTGTACATCGAGCCTTCAGGCGTTTGGCCGACGGTGCGCGTCGGCGCCGCGTTCCATCCTCCGCCGGCGGGCGAATTCTGCGCGCCAGACGGGCCGGGGGACATGTAAGGTTGATTTGCCGCTGGCGGTGGCGCAAGTCCCTGTATCGCGCCGGGTGGCGGACCAGCCGGCGCGCCGTACGTCACTGGCCCTGGCGCCCCGGGAGGAGCGCCCGCGGGCATGCTAACCGCGGGCGGAACCGTGGCGCCATACGCGGCCGGAGGACCAGACACTGGACCAATCGGCGGTGGGGGGACATGCGCCGCCGCGAACGGATCGGTCATCGGGGCGCCCGCCTGGCAGCCCGCCAATGCGAACGTCGCAATCGCCAATCCTGCGAACAAGCAGCGCATCGGGTCGACTCCTTGACCACCTTACTCGATCAGCCGGCAAACTCGGCTGATGATTTCCTTCGCGGACAGTCACGCGTAGCGTTTGTTTTCTCACCGCGAACACGTCGTGTCTCGGTTCGCGCCGCCGGCGATCCCAGCGAACGCCATCGCCATTCGATCTGCAATTACGTGAAGAAACACCGACGACGGTTGGGCAGAAATGCGAGCTCACAACCATGCCGGGCGGGTAGATTAGCGTTTCCGCCCAGCCTGTCCAGACCGGTTCGGCGGCAGACACCCGCCAATCGAGCGATAGCGTAACCAGATAGCCCGGCAGCACTACTTGCTAGCGGCGCGAGGCCTTCGATTCGGGGCTATTTTTGCTCCGATGCGCGGGCCAAGACCTCACGTCCCGCCGGATTGAGCGGCGCAGGGACCGGCTTGGCGGCGTTTCGCAGATCGATGACCTGTGGCAGGGGACGACCATCCGCAAGGCGCGTTGGCCGTTTATCGGGGGGAAGCACAAACGGGTTTTCGATGATCACCGGCGCAGGGCGCGCGGCGCTGGCCGAAGTTTGTATCGCAGCCGGACGACGAGGGTAGCGGCGATTCCCACCGGTCGCCACGACGCTGGGCGAAGGAGTCATCACGCCGGGCGGATAGGCGTAGGGACTGAAGCCGTAAGGTCGAGGAGTCACAGTGCTGTAGTAGACCGGCGGAAAGGTTGCGAAGTAGGGGGGAGGCTCCAGTGAGTAGACCCCGCCGTAGCCAAACCCAAAGCCGTAGCCGCTAAACCCGCCGTAGCCAAATTGGGCGTTGGCTGTCGATACAATTCCAAACAACAACGCCACGGCGGCGAAGAAACAGCTCAATCGAATGACGCTCATCGCAATGCCTCTAACGCCTGGCGGAAGAACAGTCTGACCAACGAACGAGCTAACCGGACCGGCCTCTATATCTCCAGGCTAATCACCCTAGCGGGGGAAGCAAGCAGATGCCGCGATTGTAAGGTTTTTTGGGGCGAAATCGGAAGCTCGCGCGTGCTTTCCCTCAAAATCTCAACCATTCGAGTCGAAACTCGACACGCCCCTCCGGGCCGCATAGTCTGAGCGCCTAGGGCGCAGGGGCGGCGGGCAACAAACGGTGAACATTCCAACTCGTGGCTGAGGTTATTTTATGCGTGCAATTGCCTGGCGCCGGATGGCTTCTATCGCTTTTCTTCCGGCCGTGCTCATCGCTTTGGCCGCTCGCGCGGACGAGCCGAAGGAGAAAGAGACCGCCGACATTCGCGAGCTTAAGCTGCGCGAGTGGGCGCCGAAGTCGATGATGGTCACCGAGTCGCATGAGCCGGCCAAACCGCGCTTTCCGGCGGTCGACGTACACAATCATCTCGGCTCGGGCAAGGCGACGCTCACGCCGGAGCGCGTCGCCGGCTATCTGACCGAAATGAACGAGGCGGGCGTGCGGACCGTCGTCAATCTCGATGGCGGCTGGGGAGACCGGCTGAAGGAAACGCTCGCGGCGCTCGACGAGGCGCATCCGGATCGCTTTATCACGTTCGCTCAAGTCGACTTTGCCGGAATCGACGACGACGGCTGGAGCGATCGCGAGGCAAAGCAGCTCGAAGAAAGTTTCAAAGCCGGCGGCAAAGGGCTGAAGCTCCACAAGTCGCTCGGCCTGGGCGTGCGCTACAAAGATGGCCGGCTAATGCCGGTCGACGATCCGAAGCTCGACGCCGTGTGGCGGATGTGCGCCAAGTATCATCGCCCGGTGATGATTCACACGGCTGACCCGGCGGCGTTTTTTACCCCCCTTGATCGCTTCAACGAGCGCTGGCACGAATTGAACGAACACCCGCAGTGGCTTTTTTATGGGGACAAGTTTCCGGCCCGCGAGGACTTGATCGCGCAGTATCTGCGTGTCGTCGGGCGGCATCCGCGGACGACGTTCATCGGCGCCCATTTCGGCAATAACGCCGAAGACATGGCCGCGGTCGGCAACGCGCTCGACGCCAATCCGAATTTGTTCGTCGATATCGATGCGCGGATCTCGGAATTGGGGCGGCAGCCCTACACGGCCCGCAAGTTCTTCATCAAGTATCAGGATCGCATTCTGTTCGGCACCGACACCACGCCACGGCGCGACGCCTTCCGCATCTACTACCGTTTCCTTGAGACCGACGACGAGTATTTCGACTGCGCGGCCAGCCACCACTTGCAGGGCTTTTGGCGGATCTACGGCATCTTTCTGCCTGATGAGGTGCTGGAGAAGATCTACTCGAAGAACGCCGACCGCATCTTCGCCGCCGCGGCGAAGACGCCTGTGGGGGACGGCGAGGAAAAAAGCGCGGCCGCTTCGAGGGATGGCGTGGTAATCGCGAAAAATACCGCGGCCGGCGAGCGCCCGAAGCCTCCTTCGCTCAAAGTTCCGCGCACCGCCGACTTTGCCGTAACCGGGGACGGCGCCGACAAAGCCTGGGAGAAGGCCGAGTGGACGGCGCTGCGTCGCCGCGGTCATGTCGCCGGCGCGGACTACAAGACCCGCTTCAAGATTCTCTACTCGGACAAGGGAATCTATGTATTGTTCGACGGCGAGGACGCGCGCCTTTCGGCCACGATCAAAGAGGACTTTCTCGACCTCTGGAAGGAGGACGTGTTCGAGTTCTTTTTCTGGCCCGACGAGCGGCAGACGGTCTACTTCGAATACGAGATCTCGCCCCTCGGCGTGGAGCTGCCGATTTTGATCCCCAATTTCGAGGACAGGTTCCTTGGTTGGCGCCCTTGGCATTACGAAGGGGATCGCAAAGTAAAAAAATTGACCAGCGTCAGCGGAGGCGCCAAAGAATCCGGCGCGGCGATCAAAGGCTGGCGGGCCGAAGTCTTCGTGCCGTTCGAGCTGCTCAAGCCGCTGGGAAATGTGCCGCCGAAGTCCGGCGCTCGCTGGCGAGCCAACTTCTACCGCATGGATTACGACGAGAAGCAGCCCTGGGCTTGGGACTGGGCGCCCGTCGGCCCCAGCTTTCACGAGTACCAGAAATTCGGAACGTTGGAATTCGAGTAGAGTCCCGTGAAGTACGGCGCGGGAATATGAAAGCTTCGTGAGTGGTTCGGCTCTCGCCGCCTCTGAGGGACTGTAATTTGTTTTGTGTCAGGCTGGCGGGGAACGTTATTTGCTGTTGGGTTTTGGCAGTCGGTCTTCGAAGAGGATGGCGAAGTGGTTCAGCGCTGCTTTCCAGTGGTGGATGGGCATGGTCCACTTGCGTGACGC
>DASXPZ010000212.1:0-3712 GCA_036493275.1 Pirellulales bacterium | reverse complement strand
GAAGTCGACGGCGCCCGAGTCAATGTGCTGCTGACGCATTTGGATTCGCGCGACCTCGATCGCCGTCAGAAGCAGTTGCGCGCCGCCGGCGAGTTGTTCTTGTCGTTGGCGGAGCCAGCCATCCTATTGGGTGATCTTAACTCGATGGCAGACGACGAGCAGCTTCGCCGCCTTCTCGATTCGCCGGGCGTAACGGATGCCGTGACTGCCGGCGGAGCTAAGTCGAACACCGATCGGATCGATTGGATCATCACGCGCGGATTGCGCACGCTCGACTCGGGCGTGATCGACAACGGCGCCTCGGACCACCCTTTCGTCTGGGCCGAGTTGGAAGTCGCCAAATAGAGCGGTTCCGCGGTTCGTCGTTTCGATCTGTTCTATCATTGGCGGTCGAGGCGCCCTGGCCCGCAACCTTGGTCCTTGACCGGCCCTGATTGCCGTTCTATTCTGCGCGGGCCGGGTCGACACGGTTTTTTCCATCGCCGATGATCTTCGGCCAACCGTGTCGGCGACAGTTTCGCTCCGCGTTTCACGCCTCCCCATAGGACACGCCCACCATGCCCCCGAGTTCTCGCAACGCCATCATCACTGGTTCCGCCAGCGGCCTCGGCCGAGCGCTCGCTTTGCGGCTGGCGCGAGATGGCTGGCAGATGGCCTTGGTCGACGTCAACGAAGCCGGCAACGAGGACACGCTGAAACTCGCACGGGCCGCAGGCGGCGATGGTTTCACCTATCGCATGGACGTCGCCCAACCCGAGGAGTGGCAGAAATTCCACGACCTGCTGCGAGGTAAGTGGCAAGCGCTTGATCTGCTGGTGAACAACGCCGGCGTGGCGGGCTCGGGCGAAGTCGGTAAATATACTTTGGACGATTGGCACTGGATCCTGGGGATCAATCTCAACGCCGGTATCTACGGTTGCCACTTCTTCATTCCGTGGCTGAAGGAAAGCGCGCGCGGCGCGAATATCATCAACACGGCGTCGTTGGCCGCGATCGCCGCCAAGCCTGGCATGGCCGGTTACAACGTCGCCAAGGCGGGCATGCTGTCGCTTTCGGAAACGCTCTACGGCGAGCTCAAGCCGCATAAGATCGGCGTGACGGTGATCTGTCCGGCCTTCTTTCAGACGAACTTGCTCAATGAAGGGCGGCTGCACGAGATCGATCGCGCTTTCGCCGCCAAGATGATGAAGACGGCTTCATTCACTGCCGAAGACGTGGCCGAAGAAGCGATTCGCGTCATGCAGAGCGGCAAGCTCTACGTGGTGATGCCGCGGCAGGGGCGCACCTTCTGGCGGCTGAAGCGCTGGTTCCCCAGCTACATTCTCAACATGCTGGCGAAAGATTGGGTGAAGCAACTGGCGTATGAGGCGAAGCGCGCCAAGCCAGCCGCGGCCGAAGCATCGTCGCCGGAACGGCAAAAGGTTTGACGACGGGAACGGTTCCGCCATGCTACGTCTCAAGAGCAGCACCGCCCCGTGGTGGCTGGCGACGGTCGAGGAAAACCTGGCCGAGGTGCTGATCGACCACGCCCATTGCGAGAAAAAAGCGGCCGGCACGGCGATGAACTTGATTTTCGCGTATGTCGATCGCGTGGAGTTGGTGCGTCAGCTTTCGGAAATCGTCGACGAAGAGCTCGATCATTTTCGCCAGGTGCTCGATCTGCTCGACGCCCGTGGCATTCGTTTTCGTCGCCTGGTTCCCAGCAGTTACGGCCGGCAATTGAACGACCTGGTGCGCAAGCAGGAGCCGGGCCGCGCCGTCGATCGAATGCTGGTGGCGGCGCTGATCGAAGCCCGCAGTTGCGAGCGCTTCGCCCTGTTGAAGGACCGGCTGGCCGATCGCGAACTGGCCGACTTTTACGCGAGCCTGTTCGAATCCGAGGCGCGGCACCACGCGACGTACGTGCAAATGGCCCGGCTCTTCGACAGCGAAGAGGCGGTCGACGCGCGGCTGGAAGAGCTCTCAGCGGCCGAAGCGGCGATCATCGATCGCGGCGACCCGCTGGCGCGGATGCATAGCTGAGCGAAAGCAGTGAGGCTTTTACTATTGCTGCTTGCGAGCCGCCAGTGTCCAGTGGCGATCGCTGGTCGCGAGCACGCATTCGGGATCAAGGCCGATCCCCTCCGCCAGCTTGCGGATCTCGTCCAGGCTGAGCGCCGCGCGGAGCGAATCGTCGAACAGCCGCCGTTGTCGCTCGTCGGCCCCGGCGGCGTAGGTGGCCACCAGGTGATCCACAGTCGCGTCGTCCTCTGGTCGCAGCAGATCGCGCACAAAGAGCAGCCCGCCCGGCGCCAGCACGCGCAGCGCTTCGCCGAGCACGGGCGCCGGATCCGGAATGTGATGCACGATGCTGTTCGAAATCACCAGGGCGAACTGGCCGTCAGCGTAAGGAAGCTGCTTGGCGTCGATCCGGTCGACGCGGATCCGGTCGCGCAGATTGGCGACCTCGATATTGCCGCGCGCCAGATGGAGCATCGACGTCGCCAGATCGATCGCGGTGACGCGGGGAATCGCTACGCGCCGGCAAAGCTCGATCGGAATCAGCGCCGTCCCGGTCCCGATATCGAGGACGTCGAGCGGGCTGCGCTCGGCCGCTTCATCGATTTCGGCGGAGTCATTGTTCGACGCGCCGTGGGCTGTTTCGTCGCCCTCCAGCTCAGAACAGACGGCCAGCAAATCATCGACGAACCTTCGGTTGACTTCCGAGTGATCCATCGCGTCGTAGGCCAACGCCTCGCCGGGCGAATCCATCACCTCAGGTTCGAGCACGCGAGAGAGCATGGCGGCCTACTTCGCTTTTTGATCGACAAACTTGCGCACTTCGTCCAAGTCGACGCCGAGGGTCGCCTTGGCCAGTTTGGCCAGCGTCGGCGCGTCGGCTTGAAGGTGGAACGTGCGATGCGAGTGGTTCAGGCTTTCCCCTTTCACTAGGGGCCGGGTGGGCGAGAGGGTTTCGAGCTCGTAAAAGCCACCCATCGCCTTGACGCCCGGCTTGGCGGGTCCGTCGTTGTACGAGTTGAAAACGTCGCCGGCGTATGGCTTGTCTTGCGGCATCTTCCAGGTGTTGTTCACGTAGAGCAGGGCCGCGGGATCGGCCGGGACGCTGAATTGCACCAAGGTCAGCACGCCGGTCTTGAAGTCGATCGCGCCGGCAAAGGGAACGGCGCGCTTTTGCGAAACGCCGAGCTTTGAGCGGAATTTGCCATCGCCCCGAAAGAGGACCGCTTGCGGCGTAACCTTCAATCGCTCGGCCGGAGGTTCGCCGAAATAATCGCTCTGCACAACCGGTCCAAGTTCGGCTTCACTCCCCGCCTTGTAGGGAACAATCACAGCCGTCTCTTCGCCGGTTGGAAATTGGCCGAGGGTCCAGATCGAAACCAGCCCATTGCGCATCGTCCAATCGGTCGGGCCCACATTCTTGGCCGTGTTGACGCTTTCGAAGGCGACCATTTTCGCGGCGCCCTCTTTGGCCATCTTCGCCGCGTCGGCTGAGAAGTGTTTGCCGAACTGCTCGGCGTCGAGCAAGCGCACGTCGCGCGTCACGTCGAGATCGAAAGTGTATTCGCCGACGTTCGTCACGCGAACGCGGCGGCTGAGCCGGCAACTCTTGGCGTCCGCGGCGTCGACCTGAAAGGCGCCGGTATTGAGCGCCGGTGGCGTGAACCAGTTGTCGATCGTTTGATTCAAGCCGCTGGTGAACCAGAGGCCGAAT
>DASXPZ010000211.1:0-4121 GCA_036493275.1 Pirellulales bacterium | reverse complement strand
AGCCCGCGCAATACACGGGGGCCAGCAGCAACATGGTAACGAACTGCCCGACGCTGAACGCGCTGAACATCATGGCGCCTAATCGAGCGAGCTCGCTCAGGCTGTTGTGATAACTTCCTTGGGCGTATGACAGATCGAAATTCACATAGATCATGGCCAGAATCACGGACAACGCGCCGGTGACCACCGAGCGGCCGAAATACAAACGGCGGCGCCTGGCGCGGGTTCGCAATTCCATCCAGAAGACGGGGCCTAGCATCTCATTGTCCCGGCAAAATCATTGGCGGAATCATCCAGGTCAACCAATAGGCCTGGGCCAGGGTCAGCAACCCAACCAAGCAGGCAAGCACCACGCTATGCGGAAGCACAAACCGCAAAATGGCCCCTTCACCGCCATTCTGCCGAGTAGCCACCGCGGCGACAACGATGCTCTGCGCGTCGATCATCTTACCCATCACGCCCCCCGTGCTGTTCGACGCCACGATCAGCACCTGCGGCTGGTTTAATTGCGCCGCCGTGATCTGTTGCAGGCTGCCGAAGAGCGCATTGCTCGACGTGTCGGACCCGGTCAGCGCAACGCCCAGCCAGCCCAACAGCGGCGCGAAGAAGGGATAGAGCCAGCCCGTCCGCGTAAAGGCCAGTCCCAGCGTGGCGTCCTGGCCGCTGTACTTTGTGACCATAGCCAGCGCGAGCATGCAGGCGATCGTTAACAGCGCCATCCGCATGCGCCACAGCGTGAGCGCAAGCTGCTGCGCGAAAACGCCTGGCGAAATCCGCAGCCAGCAGGCCGCCAATACCGCGCCGAAGAAAATGCCCGTTCCGGTCGTTGAAAGCCAGTTGAATTCATAAGACACTTTTTCGGGCTCGGCGGCGCGATCTTGCAACGCGGGTGGGGGGCCTGCTTCGGCGACCGGCGGAGCGCGATAGACCCGCCGGTTGATTCGCGGCGCATCCCAATTCAACTTGCTGACGCCGGCGAGCGCGTTCGGCCGCTTGTCCGGCCCGCCGTTCAGAATCTCTTTGAACGCAGGCCAACCCCAGAGAAAGACCATCACCGACAAAATCGCCCAGGGCATCCAAGCATTGACGATTTGCCGAGTCGTCAGCGCGGGGAATGAGGCTTCCTGAATGGACGTCGCAGTGGTTGATGCGTTCGCTCTGCTTTCCTTGGAATCATTCGCTACGACAGTCACGCCTTCTGCCTCAGGAAAGCGCCACGTCTCGGCCGGCTGCCAGAATCGTAGAAAAATCGTCAGCGCGGCGAGCGAGCCCAACCCTCCCACCACGTCAACGAGCGTTGGGCCAAAATAATTGGCGGTCACAAATTGCAGCGTTGCAAAGCTGCCGCCGCAGACCAGAATGGCGGGCCAGCACTGCCGCACGCCGGACCAGCCGCTCATCACCGCCACTAGCCAGGCCGGCACAATTAGCGAAAAGAGGGGCAACTGCCGGCCCGCCATCTGACAAAGCGCTTCTTGCGGAAGGCCCGAAAACTTGGCCAGCGTAATAATCGGCGTTCCCAAGGCGCCAAAGGCGACAGGCGAGGTGTTGGCGAAGAGGGCCAGAGCCGCGGCGTAGAGGGGCGAAAAGCCAAGCCCGATCAGCAGCGCCGCGGAGATGGCCACCGGCGTGCCAAAGCCGGCCGCCCCTCGACAAAGGCGCCGAACGAAAACGCAATCAGCAGCGCCTGCATTCGCTGATCGGGCGAGATCGACGCGACCGATCGTTTGACGATCTCGAACTGGCCCGAAACCAGCGTGAGCTGGAACATGAAGACCGCCGCCACCACGATCCAACCAATCGGCAGCAGTCCAAAACCGGCGCCATACAGGGCCGCGCCCATAGCCGCGTCGGTCGGCATTCGATAGCCCCAAATGGCCACGGTCAGCGCCAAGGCCAAACCTGCCAGGGCGGCGCGGTGGGCCGAGACTCCAGCGACGAGCAGCCCCAAGAGCGCGGTCACCGGCGCGGCGGCCAACAGCGTCGACCCAACCGCCGACCCGAGCGGATCGTAATTCTGAACCCATTCCAAGTGGCGAAATCCCCCCGCGTCGGCGCCGCTCCCGTGGGCGTCGGGTCCAGACTAACAGACGGCTCTCATTTTGGTAGCGACCGAAGGCGATCAACCCAGAAAGCGACGTCGATCCGCGAGGACACAAAACTTCTCAGCAGATTCCCATCGTCCGGAGATGCCGCAGCTTGCCCAGCATGCTCGGAATGACCTAAACGTTCATTCCGGAAGCGTCCCCCTTGGTTGGGTGGATGACCGATGGCCAAGTGGAGTCCAATTATTCGATTACAAGCTATTTTGCCAAAATTGGAAGAATTCGTGTCCGGTTTGGGCCAGAAATCGCTCTTAGAGATATAGCGGGAGATAATGGCGCGAGATTCCTTCTGAGGAGACCGACCGTGATTCGACGTAGTTTGCAGGGCAAGACAAACGGACGTTCGTTGTTGATCTGGACGGGAGCCGGGCGTGGGCAGGAGTCGACCATCGGGCCGGCCACCGCTTTCCGTCTTGTGGGACCAAGCATGCGGACCGATCGGGATGACCGCGACGCCGCGACCTATCACGAAGGGACGTGGGTCTGCCACGCTTCGAATCGCTCGTTCAACGTCATGTGGGCAGAGCACGAAGCGCTGCTCCGCTGCGAAGACCCGGCGACCGGTCAATCGGCCACGCTTGGTCCCTTCGACATGATCGGAATGCTCAACCACACCATCCACGTCAACCGCGAGCATAGCCGCGACGTGGCGCGTCTGGACGAAACGACGCGAAAGTGGATCATCCTCGAAAGCGGCCTCTCATGGCCCCAGCTCGTCATTTTGCCCGCCCCAGCGCCGACGTTTCGGATTGAACATATTTGGCCGGCGATCCACGGCGAGTAAAGCTCCGCCGGGTTCGCCATCAACTACAACAAGTCGTCTTCGCGGGCCCTACGCCTTCGTCTTCCGGGCGGAAGCCGCCGCCGCGGCTACGCATTGACGAACGTCGTCCGTTGGGTTCTCTGAGTTTTCTTCGTATTCGAGCGCCAGGCAGGCGTCGGCCGGGAACTTTACTTTACGCAACGCGCGGAAGGTGGCGTCGAGATCGAGTTGCCCCTTGCCCAGCACCACTCCCTTGGCGTCCTTTTTCGGCTGGTCGAAGTCCTTGAGATGGACGCCGTAGAGCCGACCTTCGAACAGGGTGATCGCCTTGACCGGATCTTCGCCGGCGCGGATGTAATGCCCCAGGTCCGCGCAGGCGCCAATCTCTGGGTGATGCCCTTTGATCGCGTTCAGCACATCGGCGATCTTGTCGTAGCGGGCTCCCGGCCCATGATTGTGAATGGCGACGCGCACGCCATACTCGGCCACCAGCTTATCGAGACTATCGAAGGAATCCGGCGTAGGATCGGCCGAGATATTTCGAATGCCGGCTTGCTTGGCAAACTCGAAAATTTTGCGGTTCGCCTCGTGATCTTTCGTGAAAGGGCTGACGCCGTGGCCGAGCGCCTTTAGATTGTGCGCCGCCAGTTTCTTCTTCATCGCGGCGATGTCATCGGGCGTTGACTTCAAACTGTAATGACCTGGAAAGAACTCAAGCGTTTCGAAGCCAAGCTCCTTGGCCGTATCGAGCATTTTGTCGACCGGAAACGCGCGGAAAGTGTAGGTTTGCAAGCCGATGGCAAATCCGCCGAAATCTTCGGCTTTCGCTCGCGCAACGCGCAAACTGCCGAAACAGGCGGCGGCGCCCCCAGCGACCGCCATGCCCAGCAACCGGCGGCGCGAAATCCCGCGGGTAACGTCGAGATCTTGAATGCGTGAAATGTCTTGGTGAGCGTTGGTCATGCGAGCTTCTCCGAATCTTTTATTGCAAAAGTTTTGAAGTGATGATCGCGCCAGAATTGTGACGAGCGCTGAGGCCAGCGCCAGCCCATTAATGTCCTTGCGATGGGTCTAAATCCCTCGCCTTCAGGCGAAACCTTGAGGTTCTGCGTTTTTGCTAGAATCGGGGGATGGAGAAGTATCGCACGAGTTCGCATAGCCGATTTGACCTGAAGTACCATTTTGTCTGGATCACGAAGTATCGGAAGCCGATTCTGATCGATGCGGTAGGAATTCGGCTGCGGGAATTGGTT
>DASXPZ010000210.1:0-1968 GCA_036493275.1 Pirellulales bacterium | reverse complement strand
CCGCAAACGCCCGCGTCAAGCTGAATAGACTGTACCCTCAGTTCGAATTTGCTGCCCGGCCGTGCTGGCACGGTGGGTCGCAACAGCACTCTCGGCAATCGTTTGTTCGTCGACGCGGTGATCTGGAAATTTCGCGTGGGCGCGCCGTGGCGCGATCTGCCGGAACGCTTTGGCGGCTGGTGCATACCCACAAGCGCTTCTCGCGTTGGGCCGTGGACGGCGTTTGGGCGAGGCTTTTCAAAGCCTGGCGGATGATCCCGACAACGAATACGCGATGATCGATGCCACCATCGTGCGGGCGCATCAACACTGTGCCGGCGCCCAAAAAAAGCCGGCCCCGATCAAGCCATCGGCCGCTCGCGCGGCGGGCTCACCACCAAAATCCATGTGATTGTCGACGCCCTCGGCAATCCGCTGGCGCTGCGCCTCAGCGGCGGGCAGGTCCATGACATCACACAAGCCGAGCCAGTGCTGGCGCTGGTCGAGCCCAAAGCCCTGCTCGCCGACAAGGGATACGACGCCGACCACTTCGTCGAGAGCCTCACGGCTCGCGCGATCGCGGTGGTGATCCCGCCCAAATCCAATCGTAAAGTCCAACGCGATTGCGACTTCGCGCTCTACTGCCAACGCTACCTGGTGGAGCGCTTCTTCAATACGATCAAGCATTTTCGAGCCATCGCAACGCGCTATGAGAAAACCGCGTTGAAACTTCCTCGCCGGCCTCCATCTCGTCTGCGCCCTCACCTGGCTCAAATGACGACAGGCCCTAGCATTACAGTTGTGAGTTTTTGCTAGCGCATTTGTTTGATTTCTGAATCCATGGGTCACCATGATTCGGAGATCATGGATGATGTGTGCATCAATTGAGACGACGCTTGAGCTTTGGTCATCGTCGCTGCAGGAGGTGAAGAAGGGGATAAGTCCATTATTCGCGCAGGAGCGTGCAGCGCTGAATGCGGGGCTTTTCGTTGACGGACTGCTCGGCGACGAGCGTCGCAAGACCGGATGGATGCGCGCGGAGGCGGCGGGTGACCCTGGTCCTTGGCGGCAGCAGGCGCTTTTGGGGCGCGATCGGTGGGATGCCGACGCGCTGCGTGACTTGGTTCGCGACTATGTCAGCGAACATCTTGCAGACGCGAACGCGGTGCTGGTGATCGATGAGACCGGATTTCTCAAGCAAGGCAAGGCGTCTTGCGGGGTGGCGCGCCAATACACCGGTTCAGCGGGCAAGATTACGAACTGCCAGATCGGTGTTTTTGCTTGCTACGTATCGCGTCATGGCCATGCCTTCATCGACCGCGCACTCTATTTGCCAAAAGACTGGACTGATGATCCGGCTCGCCTGAAAGCGACGTACGTGCCAGCTGACGTCGGCTTTTCGACCAAGCCTCGGCTTGCCGCCCGGATGATCGATCGCGCAATCGCGGCCGGCCTACCGTTCTGCTGGGTTGCGGCCGATAGTGTCTATGGCGTCGGCGACATCGAGCGCGACCTGCGCCGTGCCGGCAAGGGCTATGTACTGGGCGTCAACTCCAATCATCGGTTTAGATCCTGGGGCAAGCCGCGTTGCATTGCCGGCACTGCCGAGCAGATAGCCAAGACCCGACGACCATCCGACTGGCGGCGTCTGTCGGCTGGCACAGGGACCAAAGGGCCGCGATTACACGACTTGGTGCTACCTCGAACTGGCCGATCTCGAAGGTGGAGAGTTCAACGACCACTGCCAAGGCTTATGGACACGTGGCTTGCTGATCCGGCGTCATATCGCCAACGGCGATCTCGCTTACTTCACCACCTGGTGTCCGGTAGGAGCGTCGATCAAGACTCTGGTCAGCGTCGAAGGCCATCGATGGGCAATCGAAGACAGCTTTGAGACAACGCTGGTAAAGGGCGGCTGTTTCCTTCCAGAGCGGCAAGACACCCGTACGTCGCGGGTCGCCTGCAGGTATGACCGAGATCTATCTGCGC
>DASXPZ010000209.1:0-3878 GCA_036493275.1 Pirellulales bacterium | reverse complement strand
GACGACGTCGAATGGGTGCTGACCCAGTCTCCGGCCACGCGGCAGATCGCCCTCTTCTCGGCCACGCTGCCGGCGCCGATTCGCCGCATCGCGCAAAAACATCTCAACAATCCGGCCGAAGTCACGATTCGTCAAAAGACCGCCACGGCCGACACGGTGCGGCAGCGCTTCGTCATCGCCGCGCCCCACCAGAAGCAGGCGGCGCTGGCGCGTATTCTCGAAGCCGAGCCGGTCGACGGCGTGATCGTGTTCGTCAAAACTCGCTCCACGACCGAGCCGCTGGCCGAGTATCTTTCGAATGCCGGACATCGCACGGCCGCCTTGAATGGCGACGTCGCGCAGAAGCAGCGCGAGCGGATCGTCGATAGTTTTCGCAGCGGCAAGCTCGATGTGCTGGTCGCCACCGACGTCGCTGCCCGAGGGCTCGACGTGCAACGCGTCAGCCACGTGATCAATTATGACCTGCCGTTTGATAGCGAGGCCTATGTCCATCGTATCGGCCGGACCGGTCGCGCCGGGCGCAGCGGCGAGGCGATCTTATTCGTCCATCCGCGCGAGCGCGGCTTGCTCAAGCGGCTGGAGCAAGCCACGCGACAGCCGATCGAGCCGATGGACGTGCCGTCGAACCGACAGATCAACAAGCAGCGCGTCGCCCGCTTCCACGAGCAAATCACCGCGGCGCTCGCCCATCCGAACCTGGAAAAGTTCGCCAGCATTCTGGAGCAGTACCAGCGGCTGAACCCGGAGAAGCCAGCGGAGAAAATCGCGGCGGCGATGGCCGTGCTGGCCCACGGCGACACGCCGGTGCTGTTGACCGAGGAGTTGAAGCAACCCGGTTTCGTCGAGAC
Organism: Pirellulales bacterium; assembly: GCA_036493275.1. Lineage (GTDB taxonomy): Bacteria > Planctomycetota > Planctomycetia > Pirellulales > JACPPG01 > JACPPG01. Next base: position 3,030 of record DASXPZ010000209.1, on the reverse strand, counting down.
GCGTCCGGCTCGAGACGATCGCCGTTCGCAGACCGGCCCACGCTCGTCGGATCGCGAGCGCCCTCGCTCGGGCGGCCCGCGCGTTCGCAACGCGGACCTGGAAGCCTACAGGATCGAAGTCGGTCACGCCCATCAGGTGAAGCCGGGCAATATCGTCGGCGCAATCGCCAGCGAGGCGGGGCTCGACAGCTCGATGATCGGGCGGATCGACATCTTCGACGATCACAGCATCGTGGCGCTGCCGACCGGCATGCCGCGCGACATTTTCCAACTGCTGCAAAAAGTGTGGGTCGTCGGACGACAGCTCAAAATTTGCCGCTTGGAAGATTTTCGCGGACACAGCGAGTCGCTGGCAGATAACGCCACGGCCAGCGAACCAAAACCGCCGCGCGCAAAAAAGCCAAAACGCAAGAAAGAGCTCGCGAAGAGCTGAACGTGGTCTTCGCGCTATTGACGTCATAAGAGGGTGAGGAAGCGCCGCCGAGAGATCTTCTGGGAGTGCGAGGCTCCCGCCGAGCCGCGAAGCGTTTTCGGCGCCACATCGAATCGATTGGACGCGCGTTCCCAGGATCGCAGGAAGAAATTCCCTCAGCGGACAAATAGCGCATGCCCCGAACTTCTTTCGACGCGCCGTCGGACTTGGCGGCTCGGCAGGAGCCCTCCCGGAACGTCGTCACGATATTTCGGGTGTGACTCACGGCGCGCGACGGTACGCTTCGACTTCGAAAGGATTATCGCGATACCCGTCGCGCCCTCGCAGTCGCAGCACGAGCGAGCACAACAAATACGCCGGGATGAACAGCGGCCCCCAGCGCTCGTATTGTTCGACGTGGACCAGTTCATGCTGATGCGTGACGTCGAGCGCCGCTTCGCTCGCGCCGAGGACGACGTGGCCCAGCGTCATGGCGAGCGCTCCGAGAGGTCGCGGGGGGACTCGTCCCAACAGCCAAGTGACAAAGCCGCCGTAGAATTCCAGCACGCGCCCGCGACGGCGAACGCGGCCGCCGGTCGCCAATCCTAAGGCGCCGGCCGCAATCCCGAGCGCGGTGGCCGGCGAGGCCCAGAGGATCACCGCCGCGGCGCGGAGCGCATTCATCGGAGTTGCCTTCTGACCAGACGGGCGATCGTGACGCGGCCCGCTACTTGTTCGGTGTCAGCAGAATTTTTCCGGATCGTTCCGGCTGCATCGCATGCGCCAGCGCGTCTTTGATCTTGTCGAGCGGGTACGTGGCTTCGATCTCAGCTTTCAATGTGCCGTCGGCCACCAGGCCGATCAACTGACCGAAAACCGTCATCTGATCCATCTGCGTAGCCCGCGCGAACCAATGGGCGAGCCAAAAACCACGGAGCGTGATATTGCGGAAGATCAAATCCTGCGGGCCAATTTTGCAGGGCTCGCCAGCCATGGCGCCGTAGTTGCAGACGGTTCCGCCGTGCGTCAGCGCGCCGGCGAGCCGCATCGTCGATTCGCCGCCGATGCAGTCGATCCCCAGGCGGATCTTGGCCCCGCCGGTGGCTTGCGAGACGCGCTTGCCGAGCTCGTGACCATCGACAATCACCACGTCAGCGCCGAGCTTCTTCAGCGGCTCGATCAATGAATCGCGGCGGACGATGTTGGCCGTCTTCAGGCCGCGCAGCTTGGCCAGCTTGATCAGATACGTTCCCACCGCCGAGTTGGCCGCGTTCTGGACGACCCAATCTCCTTCCTTCAGTTCCACCACGTCGCGCAACAGCAGCAGCGCCGTCGGCGGATTGATTGTCAGCATCGCCAACTGTTGTGGGTCGGCGTCGGGAGGCATTGGCACGAGCTTGGCCGCGGGGGCAAGAATCTTGGTCGTCCACGCGCCGGCGCCGACGGGCAACAGGGCCAGATCGCCCGGCCGCAGATGTTCGACTCCGGATCCGACTTCGAGCACGCGGCCAATCCCTTCGTTGCCGGGCGTGGCCGGCAGCTTCGGCAGCGTGCCGTACATGCCGAGCAGCGTCATCACGTCGGATGGATTGATGGGCGTCGCCAGCACCTCGACCGTGGCCTCGCCGGCGCCCGGCTTGCCCGGCTCAGGGAGATCGACGCAGTCAGCGACCGTCGTCGGCAGACCAAACGACTTGAATTGAACGGCTTTCATCAGAATGGGCGTCCTGTATAGAAACGAATTGTGCTCGATGGCGCGTTTCAAATCATCCGGCCAAACAGTGGCTGCGTCAATGACGTGGGGATAGTGGGGGTAGAAAGACCGCCGATTATTCCGGGGACCCGATCGGGGCATCCTGCTTCAAGAGAATCTCATATCTTCGGAAGCTCTCTTCTTGCGTAAGTGATGTCTCCACGATCGCTTCTGGAAATAGCCTGCGTACCCGTCGCGTTTCTGGTTGCGTAGCGCCGAGCGGCAGCGTGATGGTCGCGATCGCCTCGTCCCCCAACCATCGCCCCCAAAACGGGACTCTGTTCGGCCAATCCTCTTTGAAATAGATTTGCCACAGCTTCGTAGTGGTTGCCCGCGCCTCGTCCCCATGCTCTACCGCTGAAAGAAATGCTCTCCGCTCATGAACGAAACGCCATTCCGACCCCAGCCATACGAAGAAAGCCGCTAACACTGTCATCGCCAGGAGCATCGTCCTCAGCGAGAATCGAAAGATGCGGCGGCTTGGTTTTGAATGTGTTGACATTTGTTCCATTTACTTGGTAGAGCCAACGCATGTCAGGCGTTTTAAAAGCCCACTTGAGCCCCAAAGGGGCGCCCTAAGGTAGCCAGGGCAGAGCCGGCGTAGCCGAGCGTCGCCCTGGGTATGCGTGATGAAACAATACAACAGCCCTGTAGGGGCGCGCTAGGCTCTTCGACGATAGTTGAGAGTTCACGCCGCATCGCGGCGCTCCCTCACCCTCACTCCTGGGCTGCGCAAAACTCTGGTTAGGGCATCGGTTTAGTTTATCCCAGATTTGTTCCTTGATCATCCGAGGGCTTGGCGGCGTTGGGCTTGGATGGTGGTTCCGAGTTGTTCGCGACACCAGGTTTGGACGTCGATCGTTTT
>DASXPZ010000208.1:0-4154 GCA_036493275.1 Pirellulales bacterium | reverse complement strand
ACAGCAATTAAGAGCGCGGTCGCCAGCAGCATCACGCATCCGCGCGCCATCAGCGCTGCGGATGCGCGTCGATTGCAAATTGCTGGCAGATATTGCTGCATGATCGTCTTGCGCTTGAAAAAAAATGGACCGCCCTAACCTGTCGCCTCGCCACCGAAGGTCTCGGTCACTCGGACGCAGAATCGACCGTCGAGCACCAGCACGTCGCCGCGAGCCACCAGCCGACTCTCGGAATAAACATCCACTGGGGCTCCAACCAGCGGATCGAGCGGCGCCACCGAGCCCTTGCGAAGCTTGAGCACGTCCTCGACTCGCAGTCGCACTCGTCCCAACTCCACGATCAATTCCACTTCGTCGGCCGCCGGAGCGTCGATAAGGTCCAACTCGCCATGCGGCGCGGCCGCGGCAAAATCTTGCAGCTCCAGCGGATGGGCGCCAGGCGGAAGACTCGCATCGGCTCCGTCGATCGTTGCCAGCGCCTCTTCGGCTTGTCGCAGCAAGGATTCGATGTCGGACGAATGGGCGTCCGGGGAGCTCCGCAGAGTAGCCCGCGCTTCGACCTCTGCGGCGCCGTGCGAGCTACTCGGTCGAAGCTGCGCGTCTCCCACCGACCCTCGACGGTCGGACGTTTTTTCGCTGCTCGGATTCGATGGGCCGTCCGGCATCGGACAACATCCTCGGGTTCGCGCGCGGCGAACTTCGCCGCCACTGCTAGCGTCCGTAAAGGGGCTGCCAGCGGCGGGTACTTGTCCCGAAAAACGGGCTGTGGATCAAGCCCAATCAACTGCTGCGCGCCGCCTAAGTGAGGAAACGGAGAGCTAATATCCCCGAGTTACGACGCCGAAAAGGGGCGGCCGGCCAGTTCGTCGAGATCGCGCGTCTCGCGACGGCGCAGCTCCGCCAGATGCCGCTCCAATTCAGTCTCTCGCAACATTTCCAGAGAACGTACCGCGCGGTCGGCCGCTAGCAATGCTTCGCGCCGCTCGGCCATCAGGGCCGCAGCCTGATCTCGCAGAGTTTGCTGCAACTCCTGCTGCTCGCGAAGCTGCGCTTCGTAGGCGTCCATGGCCAGCAGGCGCTCGACTCGCAGCTTGTTGCGATCGCTCGCGCGCTCGTTTCGCGTTCGGGCAAGCTCGGCGTTGATCGTGGCGATCGCCTGCTCGACCTCACGCAGCCGCGTCAAGGCGTCGGCCAGTTCGCGCTGCCGCTCGTCACGCTGCGAGACGCGTACACGCAACACCGGATCGAGGCGAAACGTAAATGGGCTCATGGTCTGGCCCCGGCGACGAGCGCCCCGGCGCGGTCGCGCAATTTACCAATCGCCGCGCGGGCCGTTTCGACCGTCGACGATTCATCGACTCTCTGCCGAAGAAATTCCTGGATTGGTTCGAGCAATTCGATGGCCGCATCGACCTTGCGATTGGCGCCGCGCTGGTAAGCGCCGATCGAAATCAGATCCTCGTTCCCACGATAAGCCGCCAACAGCTCTCGAATTTCGCGGGCCGCTTCGCAATGCTCCGGCGCGCTCACTTCGGACATCAAACGGCTGACACTTTCGAGGACGTCGATCGCCGGGTAATGCCCTCGCGAGGCGAGCTTTCTCGAAAGCCATGTATGGCCGTCAAGCAGGCTGCGGAGCGTGTCGCTGATCGGCTCTTGCGGATCGTCTGCTTCAACGAGCACCGAGTAAAAGGCCGTGATGCTGCCGTTTCGACTGCAACCGGCGCGCTCCAGCAGTTTCGGCAATAGGGCAAAGACCGATGGGGGATAGCCGCGCGTCGTCGGCGGTTCGCCGGCGGCCAAGCCGATTTCGCGCTGCGCCAGGGCAAACCGGGTCAACGAGTCCATCAACATCAAGACATGCTGGCCGCGCTCGCGAAAATATTCGGCGATCGCTGTGGCCGTCAGCGCCGCGCGCGTTCGCAACAGCGCCGGCTCGTCGCTCGTCGCCACGACAACCACGCTGCGCGCCAGACCCTGCGCGCCAAGATCTCGCTCCAGAAATTCGTTCACTTCGCGCCCGCGCTCGCCGATCAACGCGATCACGTTGACGTCGGCCGTCGCATTGCGGGCCATCATCCCCAGCGTGACGCTCTTGCCAACCCCCGATCCGGCGAAGATGCCCATCCGCTGGCCGCGGCCGCAGGTCAGCAGGCCGTCGATGGCGCGCACGCCCGTCGAAAACGGCTGCGTAATCCGCGGGCGTGTCAACGCGCCCGGCGGCTGCGCGTCGAGCGCTACCCGTTCGACCAAGAGGGGCAGCGGCTTGCCATCGATCGGAATTCCACGGGCGTCGATCACGCGTCCTAACAAGGCGGGGCCAACACGAAGCCAGTTCTGCGTTCGCGAGAGTCGCACGCGGTTGCCGTGACGCACGCCTTGCAAGTCGCCCAATGGATAGAGCAACGTCAGGTCGTCGCGAAAGCCGATCACTTCGGCCGGCACCGCGGAACCGTTGTGCCGCTCGATCTCGGCCACCGCCCCCAGCGGCGCGCGAAGCCCGGCCACCGCCGCCGTCACGCCAATCGTGCGGACCAGCCGTCCTTCGAGAGCCGTGGGCATGATCCGGGCAAGCTGGTCGGCCATTTCGAGCATGGTGTATTGCGCTGCTGTTGGTGGTTACTCAGGAAATCTGTTTGAATTGCCTTTGGAAAGCACGTCTCGCGCTCTCAAAGCAGCTCTTCTTCGATTCGCGCCAGTTGGACCGCGAATTGTTGATCGACCGAGCCGAATTCGGTTTCGACGCGGCATCCGCCCGCCTCGATCCGAGCGTCGGCGATCAACTCGGCCGTGGCTCCAGGCCCGACCGAAGCGAGCAACGGAGCAAGCTGTGCGCCCAGCGCGCCGACGTCGCCGGGATTCATCAAGACGCGCAGGTGGCTCGGACCGGCCGCAAGTTGCAGCGCTTCGCGGACCAGGTCGATCGGAATTTGCGGGCTCGCGCGGAGCTCGCGGCGAATGACGCGCTCGGCAATCGCAGTGGCCAGATGGACCGCCTGTCGCTCCCAATGTCCCAGCCACGCCTGTTTCGCTTGTTGTAATTCCGCGGCGGCTTGCGAGAGGGCCGGCGCCAGCCCATCCAATCGAGCGGCCAGCTTTTGTTCGAGTCGTTCTTCGAGCGATCGTTCCGCCGCGCGGCGCCCGGCGGCTTCGGCCTCGGCGCGAACCGCGTCGGCTTCGGCGTGGGCAGCCGCAAGAATGCGCGCGGCTTCGGCGCGGGCTTGCTCAAGGCAGGCGCCCGCTTGCGCCTTCACGTCGTCAAAATTGAAGGCCACGCCGTGCGTTCTACGGTCGGCCTTGATGACTTTCGACATTTGTTGCGGTTCCTGGGACGAACTAAGCGGGGGTCGACGCCGCGTCTGCGGGACGGTCACGATCTTCGAGGAAAACAACTTAACGCGCTGCTCTGTGCGAGGCGTCGGTGGTCTGGAGGGCTTCGATGAGCACCGATTCCGCCAGGCGAGCCAATTCCTGCTGAGCGCGTTCCATATCGCTCAATCGCGTTGGGCCGAGGGTCTCAATCTGCCGACGCAAATTCCTGGCCTCGCGCAGCGAGAGGCGGTTGAGAACTTTTTGCACAAAGGCGGCGGTCGCCCCGGCCAGCGCCAGCCGGACCAACTCGGTGTCGGCCCTACGCAACGTCGCGCTCAGCAGCGCTTCGTCGAGATACTCCAGGTCTTCGAAGGTCATCGCCAGCGGGTCGCGATCGGCCGCAAGCTCCGCGCTCTCTCGAACCGATGCCAGCGCCAACGTGGCGTCCGGCGTCTGAGCCTGTTGTCTCGTTTCCGCGTCGGCCGCGCTCAACACGCGCGAGATCCTCTGCAAGTCGGCCGGGTTGCGCGGACCGCTGGGTCGACCCTTCGCCAGCCGCGCGCGGAGCGATCGTTCCATCTCGCTCAACACCGCAGAATCGGTCGCGCCCGATTCCGCGAAGCGCCGCATGACTTCCTCCCGCGCCGCCGGAAGCAGCGCAGCGAGCAGACTGGCGGCGCGATCTTCCGGCAAATGGGCGGCCACGATGGCAATCGTCTGCGGATGTTCCGAAGAAAGCAGATCAACGAGTTCGGTCCGCTCGACGTCGTGTAGAAACTGAAACGGCGGGACCACAGAGGATCCATCGTCCGCCACAGTCTGTGTTGCAGCGGCCGACGAAA
>DASXPZ010000207.1:0-2037 GCA_036493275.1 Pirellulales bacterium | reverse complement strand
GGCGCCGAGGTTGGATTTCTGTTCCTCACGGTCACGGCGGTCGCCCTGCCGGTGACCTTGATGATGGCCTTCCGCTGGTGGCCGAAGACGCCGATGGGGCGGCGGATATTGCTCGATGTGCCCAAAAGCGAGGAAGTTCTGCCGGACTCTCCCGAGCGGCGCTGGCTGAGGCAGATGGTGGGCAGGGTGGGGGTTGCCAAGTCCTTGATGTTGCCCAGCGGGGCCATCGAGGTCGACGGGCACACCATCGACGCCTTGACCGAGGGCACGTCGATCGAGGCCGGCCAGCGCGTGCGCGTCATCGCGGTGAGCGGAAACCGCGTGCTGGTGCGGGTGGCCGACGATCAGACTCCGGCCGAAACAGACGATGTGCTGTCCCGGCCCATCGATTCCCTGGGGCTCGAGTCTCTGGACGACCCGCTGGGGTAGCGTCGCCCGCTTGGCAGGCTTTGTCGAGCGCCAGTGGCACCACCCCCAGACCTTCTATGGTGTGGTGGCCCGTGGAACCGCCTACAATCGGGCCAGGTTGCGGTGGGACATCTCGCTTGTCGTTCACCACGAGGAGGGTTGAGCCATGTTCGCATCACGTTTGGCCGGCGTGTTGGTGCTTACGCTCATTCAAGCCTTCGCCGCGCTGGCTCTGGCTGGCGAGGCCGACAAGCTCACGTTCACCGGCCAGGTGCTGCTGGCTGACGGTTCCCCGGTTGCCCATGCCGTCGTCGAGCGACAGGGTACCAATCAGCACGAAACCTTCCCGACACAGGCCGATGGCGAGGGCCGTTTTCAGGTAAGTGATCGATTCGAGAACGGCGTTCACTTGCACGTCCGCTCGGCGGATAATCGCGAGCAGATTGTTTATCAGATGCCGGCTCCCTCGGTTCGCGTTCAGTCACGAACGCCGCACCACATCAAGCTCAGCCCGGCATCCCTGCATAAGGTCAGCGTTCTGGTTGCCGGGCAACCGGTGGCTGACGCTGAAGTCGCCCTGACGGGGACTGGATTCACGGCGACTGCCAAGACGGATAGCGCTGGCCAGGCAGAGGTCGCCATTCCACAGGGCGCATCGCTGCGCGGCGTGGCTGCGCTTCACTCGTCGCGCGGTGTCGGCGGCCAATTTTTCCGAGAGGGCAGCGTGCCCCAAGAATCGTACGTGATTGAGTTGCAGCCAACAGCGCCCCACGAAATCCGTGTGGTCGATGACGATGATCAACCTGTCGCGGGTCTGGAGTTTGGAGTTCATGCAGCCACCGGCAACTTCGAATTCATCTTACTTTCGCCACTCTCCAATACGCGCGTGCGAACCAACGAGTCTGGCATCGCCAAAGCGGCATGGATTCCGCGCGACAAATTGCGCGTCGTCAACCCGCAAATTCGAAGCGACGACTGGAAAGAGGACGCACTTGATTATAAACGCATGGCCGATGGGATTACCGTCCAGAAGCTAAGGCGAAAACATCCCCTTAGCGGGCGGCTGAATGTTCCCGCGGGTGTCGATCCGACAGGAATCCTGATCGGCGGAATGGGATTTGGGAGCGGTAGCCGCATTGACCGGGTCAGTGCCCGAGCGCGCGCCGACGGCACCTTCAAGTTAATGGTAGTCCTTGATCACAGTTACATCCTCGGCGTACAGGATACGGAGTGGGCATGTGAGCCTTGGACCGGCGATGTGCGGACCGAAGCGGATTCGGAGCAGGCACAGGTTGAGCTGGCGTTGTACCGCGCAACTCCCGTGACGGTGCGTGTCTCACGAGGGCCCGACCACCAACCTGTCGCAAATACCTTTGTGCAGGTCGGGACCGAGCGCCAATTCAAGTACACGAATGAAAAGGGCCAACGCGGGACTGCGCTGGGCAGCTTGTGGTGCTGGTTAATGACGGACGCCGATGGGGTGGGTCGGGCTGCTGTCGGGCACGGCGAACACAAATTCAATTTGAGTGCCGGGGACTGGAATGAAGAGCGCAAGGTCAACATCAAATCGAACGACTCGGTAGAGGTGGACTTCCACCGAGCTTGGGTTGGCAAACGCAAGATCGTTGG
>DASXPZ010000206.1:0-1909 GCA_036493275.1 Pirellulales bacterium | reverse complement strand
GAGATATCAGCGACGGTCGGAACGTGGTAAGCGCAAGCGTCAGACCGACGGCGCCGATGCTCAGTAGCGTCGGATCGGCCGCGAGGCCAAGGACGTTGAAATCTCCCTTTGTGATGCCAGCGACCAAGGCGATTGCAGCAGCGATAGTGACGCCAATGCTCAATTGCTTCACGACGGGTCACCCGCCTGGTCGCAGGCGGACGACATTGGGTCGAATCCCGGCCGGATCACGAAACGGTAAAGGCTCATCGAGATTAGCCGAACGCCGTCAACATTGCTGTCATGGCCATCCCGTGCCGCCAGCCGCTACGAGCGAGAGTGGATCGCCAGAGAATTGGGCTGACCAAGTGACAAGCGGCTTTCCCTCGCATTAATTCTCTGTAACCTGGGCAGGCAGAAAGTTCTGTGGGACAGGGGAGCACGGCTGGGCTTCTTCGCCTTCCAGCATCGTAAGTCCTTCGTGGCACGTCGCGGCATCTTGGACGCCCCGCTCATTTCTATCCCGTAAGTCGGCGCAGCGCAGCGGCACGCCTCTCGCCTTAGTTCATTGTCAACAATGGTGGTGCCGGAATCGACCTAATCTGTGCCGACGCGCGGCCCGACCCATCGTACCTTCGCCTTTCCGCTTCGTGTTCGTCCGCCAGCGTCAGTCTGCGATCTAGACGCCGTGTCCCGTCACTGGCGATTTATCAACGGTCGCGGATTTGACGGTCGGTCGCTAAGTCGATACATGTCCACGCCATTGCCAAGGCGCCGTTTGCGAGGGCTTTGTCCGCGTCAGCAGTGATGCAGTGCGCCGCAAATTCTGGCTGATGATTGACGGCCGGCAAGGAATTTATGCCTATCATGGGATGAATAGACGGCAGAACCAAGGAGATATTGCCCATATCCGTGGATGCAGTGGGCCGTGTCTCCCATTCGCCAAGATTGGGGAACGGTCGCCCCAGAGCCTCGGAATTCCTGCGATAGAACTCCGCCATAGCGTCATCATGGTGCATTTCGGCATATGGCTTATCGCCTCCAACGAACTGCAATGTCGCGCCTGTGGCGAGAGCTCCGGCTTCAAAGCAGCAATGAACACGGGGCCGCAGTCCGGCCAACTGATCCAACGTCTCTGAGCGAATCATGTATTTGGCGGACGCGCGGGCGGGGACTACGTTCGGAGCCGAGCCGCCATTGGTCACAATGCCATGTATGCGATCCGTAGGACGGATATGCTGGCGCAGCAGCCCAAGGGCTGTTTGGGCGACCGTGAGCGCGTCGGCCGCGTTTACCCCGAGTTCGGGGAAGGCGGAGGCGTGGGATGCTTTCCCTGTGTAGTGAACGTCAAACATGGAAGCAGCGATGATTTTCGCACGGAGCATGTCAAAGGGCGCCGGATGCACCATCATGGCGGCGTGAATGCCATCAAACGCGCCGCGCTCGAGCTCCAGAATCTTGCCGCTGGCGTTGCCCACTTCTTCGGCAGGAGTGCCAATAACGGTTATGGTGAGACCGACCTCGTCTGCCACCTTGGCGGCCGCAACGGCCGCGCCAACGGCCGAGGCGGCAATGATATTGTGCCCGCAGGCGTGGCCAATATCGGGTAGGCAATCATATTCCGCACAAATGCCAATGTTCAGGGGCCCGGATCCGGCGCGGGCGAGAAAGGCCGTCGGCAAGTTGCAGATTCCCTTTTCGACCGAGAAGCCGGCCTCAGTCAGTGATTCGCAGAGCCAGGACGACGCCCTCTCCTCCTCAAAACCCAGTTCAGGGTGGGCGTGAATTCGGTGGCTGAGCTCGATCAAGTTATCGCGGGCGAGTTCGAAACGTTCTCGCGCCCCGGACTTCGCATTCATGGCAGATCCTTCGCTGCTTGGATTTCCAAGCATAAGAATAACAGCATTCGATCCGGCCGTCCGGGCTCTTG
>DASXPZ010000205.1:0-12211 GCA_036493275.1 Pirellulales bacterium | reverse complement strand
TGCTACCGAAGGCGGAAGCGACGCCGGGGCTCGATCGGCTTCGCGAATGCAGAGCCGATTGGCTGCTTCCACGTATGGCTGATTCGCGCTCACCGTTTGTGGCCGAGAATCTGACAGCGTTTCCTCCCGAGATCATGATTCCAGCGGCAGTTAGGTCGAAGCCAGCGGCTCCGAGTTCGATGGCGCCATGGATCGCCCCCAGCCTCGTCTGTCTCTGGGCAATGGGCACAACAGCATGGATGATCCTATCGCTGCGACGAATCCGGCAGTTCGCGGCCTTGCTGCGACGGGCGCGCTGTGCGCCACGCGCATTGCGGGAAGAAGTGCGAATCCTGGCCGAACGACTGGGGCTGAAGCAAATTCCCGATGTGCGAATCGCTCGTCGCCGCATTTCGCCTTTTGTGTGGGCGCTCTTCGGTCGACCGACGATTTTGCTGCCCGCCGGATTGCTGCGCAAGTTGAATCGGCCGCAGCGATCTGCGCTATTGCTGCACGAGCTGGCCCATCTGCGCCGCCGCGATCATTGGACGAAGTTCGTGGAGCTGGCCGCGGTTTCGGTCTATTGGTGGTTGCCGACAGCCTGGTGGGCTCGACGTCACGCCGACCAGGCGGCCGAGCACTGCTGCGACGCGCTAGTTGTATCGCAGGCTCCGAGCGCGTCGCGCGCCTACGCCGAGGCGCTGCTCACCACGATCGATTTTCTTTCCGATACGCCTGCGCCGCTACCACTTGGAGCCAGCGGCTTTTCCCAGTTCGGTTACGTTTCAAGGAGGATCGAAATGATTTTGGAACCTGAGCCTCGCCGCCGGCAATCTTTAGGAGTGTGTCTGGCGATGGTGGCGATCGTCGTCGCGGCGCTCCCTCTGTCGGTTCAACGCCTGTGGGGAGCACCTTCGGTTGCAACGAGAAATGGCGTTGCGGACGCCATTCAGCAGGAGCCTTCCCCGGCCATTGAGTCGCAGCAAGCTGAGCCGTCCATTGCTGGAGGTTTGGCCGCCGGCGAGCCACCTATCGACAAGGATGATCAGGGAGGCAAAAAACGCGATCTCACAGAGAACGATATCGAACGAGAACTCGGCCGGATTGAACGAGAGTCCGGCCAGTTCGCCGAGTGGGAGTTGGGTTTCACCAGCTCAATCTCGATTTCCCAGCGGAAATCCCTGGCAACGATTCGGAATTTGCAACTGCAATTGGCCCGAGAGAACTCAATCCTCGATGAGCTAAAAACGCTGCGCGCGAAATGGTTAGACTCTCCGCAAGCGAAGTATTTGAACCGCGCGCAACTAGAGCACGACATCCGCCTCTCGGAGTGGCGTATCAAAAACCGCGAGTTGGAATTGCAGGCGGCCAAGATCCTGTTCATCCGATCGAATCCCGCCAACCCTTGGCAAAAGTCCAGCAGCCAACGATCTGTCGACCAGGATTGGCTCAGCGACGCCGCTCAAACGTCGGCTGACAAATCGTCGCAGCCCGCCGTGCGGGTAGCTGTGCTGAAGGCCGAAGTCGCCGGGGCGAAACAAGTATTCGATTACTCCCAGGAGAAGCTCGCCGAACGTGAAGTCGATGATCCCACGGTCGATCAGCTCTGGCGAGCTTTCCGGCAAAAACATTTTGCGGCGTCGGACGAGATGTTGGAAATCGCCAAGGCCGACCCTACCTCAGCGGCCGGATTCGCCGCGCTGGAGTGGTTATTGATGAACCCTCGGGCACAAAACACCGCCGGGTTTCCGACGGCGTTGTCGTTGTTGATCGAGCATCACGCGGCGCACCCTGAAATAGGCAAAGGTCTGTCGATCATCGCCTATTACTTGCCCGACCAACCACCGGCCCCCGAATTAACGTTCAAGCTCTTCAAGGCCGTCATCGAAAAGAATCCAGATAGGACAGCGCGCGGCCATGCGGCGTTGGGCCTGGCGTGGATCGCCCGCGACAAATTTCTCAGGGCAGACATCAAGGGCGCCGCCAACGCGCGGGACCTGGCCGCGATTGCCGAGGAGCAGTTCGAGGCAGTCATTCGGGACTACGGAGACTGCAAGTATCTGCGAACCTTTGGAGCGCGGTCGGCCACGCCCACGCTGCGCGGAGAGGCCGAGAGCGAGCTCTTCGAATTGCGCCGCCTGCAAGTCGGCCAGCTTGCGCCCGAGATCGAAGGTGAGGATTTAGATGGCAAGAAATTCAAGTTGAGCGATTCTCGTGGTAAAGTGACGGTGCTGGTGTTTTGGGACTCATGCAGCGGCGCGTGCATGCGCGATATGGCGCACGAGAAAGAATTATGTGCGCGCTTCGAAGGTCGCCCCTTTGCGATCGTCGGCGTTAACGGCGACAAAGCCCGAGAGGAAGCTCAAGCGATCATCAAGAAGCACGCGATACCCTGGCGATCGTTTTGGAACGGCGCCCAGGGCGCGGGCGGCCCGATTGCGCTCGCATGGAACGTGCGTAGCTGGCCCAAGGTCTACATTATCGACCACAAGGGCGTGATCCGCCACAAACAGGCGCGCGGCGAGGAACTGGTCAAGTCGCTGGAAGAACTAATTTCCGCGGCGGAGGCGGCCAGCGCTTCAAAATAGAGGGCAGACAGGGACTGGCTCTGCGTCCTGAAAATTCGCACAGGCGGCTCTTAAGCCGATTGGTGGTGTCGCACATCCAGATCGCCCGGTGGCAACTTCAAGCAAACTCTTGTTTTGCTCACCAACGCGTGTCACCATGGAATCCCAATAGACTCTCCGCGATCCCGCCGGAAATGTGAGACGTCCGATGAAACTGCGACGCCGAGATTTCGTGTGCTTGGGCGGCTGTGGGATGGCGTCGCTGCTGGCGCGGCCACTCTGGGCTCAAGAGCGCGGCCAGGACGAATCGCCGCCACTTCCCCGCGTGGTGCTTACCTGGGGAACCAACGGTCACGGCGAGGGAGAGTTCGACATCCCGATCGCCATCGCGGTGAACCAAAAAGATGAGGTCCTGGTCACCGACTTTCGCCAGTCGAACGCCGACGCCAAGTCGCGCGTGCAGCGATTCGATCAAGAGGGGCGGTTTTTGGGAGCCTTCGAGACCGACCCCATGCCCGGCGGACTGGCTCTCGACAAAGACGGCCTGCTCTACGTCACGCATATGATGAAGCACAAGGTTTCTGTTTACGATCCCGCCGGCAAGCTAGTCAGGGAATTCGGCAAGCAGGGCGCCGGCCCCGGTGAGTTTGACCAGCCGGGAGGGATCGCCTTCGCGCGAGATGGATCGGTCTACGTCGCCGATCAGGCGAACCGACGCATGCAGCGTCTATCACCCAAAGGCGAGCCCATCAGCGCTTGGGGTAAGTACGGCGTGGAGACGGGCGAATTTGGCGGAAACTCATCTCCGAAGGGCCGTGGCGGCGGGCCGCACTTCGTGGCCTTCAACAGCCAGGGCGACCTCTACACCACCGAGGCTTCCGTCGGTCGCGTGCAGAAGTTCAATCCCGACGGCAAGTTTCTACTTGCCTGGGGAGATAACGAAGTGGCGCCTGGCCATTTCGGTGGCCACAAGTACATGCCAGGCCCCTTGGCTATCGCGGTCGACCACAAGGACCAGGTGTGGGTGACGTCGACCAACCACTTCGTCCATCAGTTCACGCCGGAAGGGCGCTTTATTTGCCGAGTGGGCGGCGACGGAACAGAAGCGGGCCAATTTCGATTGCCGCATGGACTGGCCTTCGACAGCAAGCATCATCTCTATGTCGCCGATGCGCGGAACTCCCGGATCCAAAAACTGACCATTGGATAGTGGCGGCAGCGCTGCCAGCCGCGCAGCGAAGGGTGATGGGCCGTATCGACCGCGGATTTGACGGCGATTAGCCCAGCAGTTGAACCGGGCTCATTTCTTGTCGGCCGCGCCGATCGTCAGCCAGATGCTCGTTGTTCGCTGCGCGCGACCTGACATGGTCGCCTCTGCAAAATGAACGGTGCCTCCGGCGTTCGCGGCGCCTCCCACAACGCGAATCGGACCCGCAAAGGGGACGTCGTTGGCAGTCACGACGAGCTTCAGGCTTTTGGCCGTTTCTCCCTCGGCCTGCGACACGGCGGGCTCGACGGTTACGCCGCTCGGCAGTCCCTCGACACGTAGCGGAATCGCTTCCTTCAAGCCTTGCAGTCGCTCTACGGTCACCGGCAACTCAAGTTTTTGGCCGGCCGAGACCGTAAAGCTATCGGTGGCGAGCGACAATTTGAAGTCAGGCCCTACAATCGTGGCGGTCAGTCGATAGACGAAGCGCGGTCCTCCATGCCGGTGCAGATCCGTCACGGTGACGTCATATTCGCCATCAGCCGGCGCCGCGAAGGCAAGTTGCGGGTCTCGGCTCTCCCCCAAATCGTCCACGCGCGCCAGCGACTTGCCTTGAGAATCGAAAACTTCGAGCACCGGATCCAGCGGATATCCGAGCGAGCGGCTTTCGACCCGGAAGTTGATCGTTTCTCCATTTTTTGCGCTGAACCGGAATGTGTCCTTATCTCGCGCCGTTTCAATGCGACCGGTGATCGTCACCGGCAGTTGAATAGCTTGCGGGCTGCCGGGCTTGCTGGGCTCGTTGGCCACGATGCACGGATGAGTCTCGAGCGGCAGGACGAGCGAATTGGCAATCCGCGGATGAACGAGCACCGCCTGCTTCGCTTCGGGCAACAGCCGCGGGATCAACCGGCGCGTCTCCTCCGAGAGGTTCCAGCCGTGGACTTCGACCTGCTGATTCTCGGCTGTGATCGCAAGCGGGAGCGAATAGTCGCAAAAACCATCGACGGTCATCGTCAGGCGGTATATTAGCGCGTCATTGCCGGCGAGCGCGATCGAGCTGTCGGGCGTGGCGGGAAATCCAAACGTGCGCACTCGATAGAGGCCACTCTCCGGCGCGGTGAAAACGATCCGCGGGTCCATTCCCTGGTCGTCGTCATTGTGCTCCAACACGAAGCCATCAGGCGAGACGACTTCCAGGACCGCGTCGAGCGGCGACGCCAGGGTGCGATGAGCTTCAATTTCGGCCACGAGTGTCTGGCCCTTTTCAACCCGTATGGAGAACGTGTCAACGTCCCCCTTGCTCTGCAGACGGCCATTTACAATTATGTTTGGAGTTGCCAGCTCCTGCGATTTGGCCGGTGAGTCGTTCGGCTCTTGTTCGTTCGTCTCTGGCAGGTTGCAAACGAAGAACGGCGCCGGCGAACTTGTCCCCTCGGCGCTGTAGAGCCGCAACCAGTACACGCCCGGAGTAGCGTCCGCGGCAACGGTGACGGCCAGCGCCCCCTTCGTTTCTTTTGGGCTCACCGTGACGCCGGGCCGATCGACCCATGTCTGCACGGGCCAAGCGTCAAACTTTCCATGAGCTTCGATATCGACCGTCTTGCCGACTTGCGCGCCGGCAGGAAAGAAGTGCTTCAATTGCGGAGGCGCCGCATGGCTTGTTCCCGCGAATGAAAGCACTCCCACCAGCAAGGCTACATGGCGCCGCGCCGAACACTTCAGGGAACGCGGCCCCTCAACCATGTCCCCTGCGGTTCCGTTCAACCCATCAACTCCTTGATCGGCGTGGGATCGCTGACCAGGTGGGCTGGCCGACCGTTCGGGGCGTAATAGATTTTGCCAGGATCGATGCCGAGCTTTGCGTAGACGGTCGAGACGAAATTCTCCGGCGAGAGAATTCGCTCGACGGCGGAATGGCCCGTTCGATCCGTGGCGCCTACAACCTGCCCCCCCGGCGTGCCGCAACCGGCGAAGAGGATCGACATGGCGTTCGCCCAATGATCGCGCCCCGCTTTCTTTTGATCCGGCAACGTCGAGATCTTGGGAGTGCGGCCAAACTCGCCGAGCGCGACGATAAGCGTCGAATCCAACAATCCGCGCTCTTCGAGATCCTCGATCAACGTGGCGATGGCGTTCTCGAACGAAGGGAGTCGCTTGGCAATGGCGCCGAAGATATCGGAGTGGTGATCCCAACCGCCGTCGTACAGCGTCACGAACGGAACGCCGGCCTCGACCAGACGCCGGGCCAACAGCGCGCGTTGACCGAATGGGTTGCGACCATAACGCTCGCGCATCTTGTCCGATTCGACACTGATGTCGAATGCCCGCTGCGCTTCAGGGCTGGTCACCAGGCTGTAGCCTTGTTCGTAATACTCGTCGAGCGCTCGGACCGGATCGCCGGCGGCCTCATCCGGGATTCGCGCGAGCCGATCGACGACGCCGCGCAAATCTCGCCGCGTCAGAAATCGATTGTCGGCCAGGCCGGCCGGCGGGGCGACGTCGCGAACGCGAAAGTTGTTTTTATTTGGATCATCCGCCACGACAAAGGGGGCGAATTTGGCCCCCAGGAAGTTCGGGCCGCCCGAGCGCGACATGCTGGGCATCGAAAAGTACGCCGGCAGTCCCCCTTGATTACCGCGTTCGTGCGCTGTGACCGATCCCAGGCTGGGATGGAAACTGACAAACGCGCCGCAACCGACTGGAATGCGCGGCGGGGCGCCTGTCATCATGTAATGATTGCCGGCGCCATGGTTCCCCTGGTTGTGGCAAACAGAACGCACGACGGCCAACTTGTCCGAGATCCCTGCCAGCCGTGGCAAATGTTCTGAAAAATGGACGCCTGGGATCTTGGTCGAGATCGCTCCCAACTCGCCGCGGATTTCGGCCGGCGCGTCGGGCTTGGGATCGAACGTTTCGAAATGCGAAGGACCGCCGTCCATCCAGATGAGAATGCAGCTCGTCGGGCGGGGCGACGGTTTGCCCGGTTTCGCTTCGTTCGCCTGGCCCACGAGCCGTAGCAGATCGACAAAGCCGCCGCCGGCCAAACAGCCGACTCCCAGCTTCAGGCAATCACGGCGACTCCAGCCTTCGCAGTTACGCAGCCAATTCATATTTGCGATCCTTGCCGCTGGCCCAAACTAATTTTTGAAAACGAATTCCGGTGTATTCAATAATGCCCACAGCAGATCTTCGACCGCCTGGCGCCGGGCGGCGCCTGTCCCCACAATCAGCGGGGCCGTGGCCGCTAATTCCTCGCTGGTCGGCATGCGCGAGTACGTCGCCAGGTAAAGCTCCTCGACGATTTGTTCCGCTGTGAAATTGCTGGCCGCCAGCTTCGCCACGCGGCTTTCGTCGCTCGTCAACTGGCGGTTCACACTGGGCGCGTTCATCAAGTGAAGCGTCTGCACGACAGTCGTCTCTCCCGTCCGCTCGCACGGCGGATCTTGATTGGCGTCGGGCCGACCAAAGGCGTCGAGAAACAGCGAGTCAATGCGATGCGTCCAGAGCTCCACGGCGCGCGCGTCCGGCGGCATGCCGCTGAACGACTCGCGAACCTCGGTGACGTCGCCAATTGCGTCCAATAAGGACTCGGCCTCGAGCCGCTGTCGATAGTGTCGCGAAAAATTGTGCGTGTCCGTTATGTTTTGCTTTCCCGGCAACGACGATAGCCCATACACGTACGAGCTCGTGATGAGCCTGAGCAGTTCCTTCTGATCGTACTTCAAACGGCGGAACTCTTCGGCCAGCGCGTCGAGCAGCGCCGGGTTGCTGGGGGGATTCGTGGCCCTCAGGTCGTCGACGGGATCGACCACGCCGCGTCCCATCAGTTCGGCCCAGACACGATTCACCGCGACGCGCGAAAACAAGATCTTGCCGTCGCCCAGCATCCAATCGGCGAACACCTCGCGCGGATCGTCGTCCGGCCCCACCTCGCGAGCGCTGCCGAACAGTGGCCGGGGCGATAGCGGCTTGCCCGAGAGCGGATGGGCAACGCTACCGGTCGCGGCAGTGAATACGATCTCTTCACCGCCGGAAATCGGAGGCGAGAGTCCGGCGCCCTTGTAGCCTACGCGGCTAAAGAAACCGGCCAGGCTGTAGAAGTCGTCCTGCCCCCAGACCTCGAACGGATGGTGGTGGCACTTGGCGCACTCCAGACGAGTCCCCAAAAATAGTTGGCTGACCAGCGGGGTGATCTCGTCGGGCGAACGCCGATCTCGAAAGACCGTGACGGCGCCGTTCCGCCAGGTACTTCCCTGCGCCGTCACTAACTCGCGGACAAATCGATCGTACGGCCAGTTTTGTCGGAAGGCTTCTCGCAACCAGTTGTCGAGGCTGAACGTCGCCTTGATTCCCACGCGATACGGATTCGGCCGCAGCAGATCGGCCCACTTGTTGGTCCAATAGTCGGCGTACTCCGGCCGCGAAAGTAGGGCATCGACGAGGCGCGCTCGCTTGTCAGGATTTGTGTCGGCCAGAAATCGCCGGCTCTCTTCGACGCTTGGCAGACGGCCAATGACGTCGAGATGGACGCGCCGCAAGAACGTGCTTTCGTCGGCCGGTTCACTCGGCAGAATATTCAATTGCTGAAGCTTGTCCCAAACATGCGAATCGATCAGGTTGTATCGTGGCAACTGCGCATAGATCGCAGCGTCGACCGGTGTTGGCAGTGGAATCGCCGTGTTCCACGTGCCGATATTCCCCATGTAGCGGGCCATGATGCTCGCCTCGCCCGGCAATGACCCGGCGGCCACTAGCCCATTTGCGCCAACAGCCACGATCGCGGCTTCATTCGAGGCGAAATTGGTGAGCCGGGTGACGTCGCGCATGGAGCCGTCGGAATAATGCGCGGTCACAACAAGTTGCTCGCGAGCCGCCGCTGGCAGCACATGCTCTGGGGGCGCGAGCGCGATTTTCACGAGCTTCGGATCTTGATCCCCGGCGCGTTGCATTCCCGTCGCGATCCACTTGCGGATCGTCTCGTATTCGGCGGCGCCTCGTTCCAGTCTCAGTCCCCCGCCGTGCGGTTCGGTGGCCGAGGCCTTTCGCAGCAGTAGGCTGTTCGTTGGGGCGGCGGGAAAAATTCGCCGGCCGCGCGCATTCTTGACGATGGCGTCGTAGTCTGAGTCCGCGTCGAAGCCCAACAGCGACAGCGCAAAACCGTTCTGTCCCCGAGCCTTGCCATGACACGCGCCGGAGTTGCAGCCCGCCTTGCTCAGGATCGGCTGCACGTCGAGCTCGAATAAAATGGGCCGATCAGCCCCGGGCTTGTCGGCGCCATGCTCTTCCGCAACCGCCCCAGACAGAACAAACGCAGTCGGGATGAACGCGAGCAGCGCGATCGCGCAGCAAACGCGGATCGGAACTCGAGTGTTAGCCCGAATGATGTTGTTTCGCGGCATGGCGTGTGAGGCGTGGCGGGAGGGGCGCGGCAAGTCGGAGCGGCAGTTGCGTCGCGAAGCCCCGCAAGGACGTAGTGATCATCGTCGATCGCGGTTCAAACTGCGGACAACCCCGCGCCGGGGGGCATGGAACTCGCCTTCAGCCTAGTCGATATGCGGAGAGCGTTCAACGCTTTTCAGCCCTCCCCGACGAAGGTTTAAAAACGGAATTTGTTATCTGAATCTTGATTTCAGGCGAGCGAGATCCCCACGAAACGTGTGACTTCTCGATACGAAAACCGAGGTGAAGCTTGCCGAGGCGTAATTCTCGCCACCCGAATCGAGAATCCGAAGGTGGTCGAGCGAAAATCGGGGAAAAGACGCTGGGCGCGAGCCGGGACACGCGTTGTTATAATCGCCGCTAGGGTGTGCCTGGTTCATGCCCCATCGCACACCCTGGATTAGCGCTCTGCCAACCAGAACGCGGATGACGGCCAGCTCGATATGAATAACCAAACTTGGAATCCTGCTCGCGGAGTATCGCGCCGCTCATTCTTAGGGCTGGGCGCCGGTGGGCTCGGCCTCAGCTTAACGGGATTGCTGCAAGCGCGGGCGAACGCCAAGCCAGTCGAATCGTTAGGGCTGCCTCACCTCAAAGCCTGCGTGATCGTGTTCTATTACGGCGGTCCGAGCCATTTGGACACCTACGATCTGAAGCCGAATGCCCCGGCTGAAGTGCGTGGCGAATTCAAGCCGATTGCGACTTCCGTGCCGGGCTTATTCGTCAGCGAACATCTGCCGAAGATGGCGCGTTGCATGCACCAGGTAGCGCTCATTCGCAGCATGCATCACCAGAACCGCTTGCACGATTCGGCGTCCACCGAGGCGCTGACAGGCCGGCAAGCGCCGACAGGGGACCGCGAAGAGTTCGCTCCGATCAAACAAGTCTTCCCCTGCTATGGCGCTTCGCTGAGTTACTTGCGACGCGAATTGCAGCTCGACGTGCCGCACGCCGCGCTCCCCTTCGTCTTTCACAACGTGATTGACGTGCCCTGTCAGGGTGGCGGGTTTCTGGGATCGACTTACGATCCTTTGCAAATCAACGTCGACGCGGAGAAGCGAGTCTACAACGCCGGCGCCCTCGCGCTGCCCGCCGGGCAGTCGATGCAATCACTCCAGGATCGGCGTCGTTTGCTGGTGTCGCTGCAGGAGCAATCGATCGCAGGCGCACAAACTTCGCCGCTGGAGCGCTGGCGCCTTTCCAGCGACAAGGCGTTTCAGTTGCTCGGAACTCAATCGTTTCGGGAAGCCGTCGATCTTTCACGAGAATCAGCGCAGACGCGCGATCGCTATGGATATGACACGGCGCCAGTCGCCGTGGGCTCCGGCGGCGGCGGCGGAAATGGGGCCGAAATGGGATTTGCCCGCCAGATGCGCGGGCAGAATCTGTTGCTGGCCAGGCGGTTGGTTGAAGCCGGCGTTCCGTTCGTCAACGTGTTCGATTTTCGACAGCAGGGGCAGAACTGGGACGCCCACCATCAAAACTTCGAGCAACACAAGAGCCACCTGTTGCCCGTGGCCGATCAATCTCTCTCCGCGCTACTCGAAGATCTCGAGGCGCGAGGATTGCTCGACACGACTTTGGTGGTGGCGATGGGAGAGTTCGGTCGCACGCCGACGATCAACAAAAACGGCGGTCGCGACCACTGGCCCGACTGCTATACCGTGTTGTTAGCCGGCGGCGGCGTTCACGGGGGAGCTGTTTTTGGAGCCAGCGATCGGACCGGCGCCTTTCCCGCGAAGGACCCAGTGACCCCGGCCGATCTGGCGGCCACCATTTTTTGGCGTTTTGGCATCGATCCCTCGACCGAGATCCACGACCTCACCGGCCGACCCTGGCGCGTCACGGAAGGACAGCCGCTGCGGTCGTTGTTTATCTGACCGAGATAGGTTTTGTGTTGCGCCGGCGCTTAACCCTGCGCGGCAAATCAATCCAGTAGAGCCTCCCGGCAGATCACATACAATTGGCGCGTCTCACCAGCCCACCGCTAGTGATTATGTCACCTAATAACTCACCACCGACGAGCATCGGCGCCGCGCGAAATGGGCGGCGAGAGTTTCTGCGCTGCGGTCTGACGGGTCTCACCAGCTTGAGCTTGCCCGGGCTGTTAAGGCTCCGAGCCGAAGCGGGACTCTCCACGGCGCGTGAACGCACCGCTGTCATCATTGTCTGGCTGCATGGCGGGGCATCGCATCTGGAAACCTACGATCCCAAGCCCAACGCGCCGGCTGAGTATCGTGGGCCGTTTTCGCCGATTGCCACCAAAGTGCCTGGCTTGCAGATTTGCGAATTGCTGCCGCGACACGCCGCGATGGCCGACAAGTTTACGATCTTGCGCTCGATGGCCCACACGGGCGTCTGCCACAACCATGCGCAGCAGGAAATGTTCAGCGGCCGCGAGGTGCGAGATTTCCGCCTCGCGCCTGAGCATCCCGACTGTCTCTCGATCATCAATTATCTGCGTCGCGATCCGCAACGCAAAATTCCCAATTACGTTGGCATTGGCAAAATGCCTTACAGTGGCGCCGCCTACCTGGGCCTGACCTACGAGCCGTTCGCCGTCAGCGGTAATCCGAACGCCCCTGACTTCACGGTCCCCAACGTGGGCCTGTCCAATGAGGGGCAGAAGGAACGTCTCAGCTCTCGACTCACCCTGCGGCAGCAATTCGATCGCATGCGAGCCACGGTCGGTCTCGATGAGAACATGCGAGCGATGGACACTTTCGAGCAGCAGGCGTGGGACATGCTCACCTCGCCTGTGGCCCGTCGAGCTTTCGATCTCACTCAGGAAGACGTGAGTGTGCGCGACCGCTACGGCCGCACAAGTTGGGGTCAACAATGCCTGATGGCACGGCGGCTGGTCGAGTCGGGCGTCGATCTAGTCACTGTCACACTGCTCGGCAAAGAGGCGGGCCCGGCGGGCAGTTGGGACGATCACGCCGTGAACCATCATGTATTTAATCAAATGAAAGAACGAGCGCCGAATTTCGATCAGGCGGTCACTGCGCTCATCAAT